>CAZPXE010000546.1:0-2665 GCA_964590545.1 uncultured Rhodobacterales bacterium
TTTGGCCTTGGCTTGAATGTCGGCCGCAAATTGCGCCGGGCTGTCATCAATGCCTGCCGCGCGTTGCTGCTTGGTGCCAGCAGCCGGGATCAACCCGGCCGACAGGGCGGTGGAGCCGGAGGGCACCGGATCAGCCTCTAGCACCAGCACCTCTTGCCCTGCGCCGCGTGCGCTGAGCGCGGCGACCAGCCCGCCCGCGCCTGCGCCGATGATCAGCGTGTGCACATGCGCGCCAAACGGGCCGGGATGAGGGCGGGCGGTTGGTTCAGCCGCCATCGTACTGTTTCCCGCGCGCGAGCATGTCGGGCGTGCCGAGCACTTCGTTCAGCCCGTCGAAATCATACATCCGGTCCTTGAAGGGCGCGTTGGAGCCGTTTGCAGCGAGGCTTTGGTAGTAATCCCCGGCGGTTTTCGCCAAGGCCCGGACGATGCCGCCGGGGAAGATAACGATGGAAAATCCTTCACCCTCAAGGTCTTGCGCCGTGCGGATCGGGGTCGCGCCGCCTTCGACCATATTGGCGAGCAACGGGATACGCCCCGCGAAGGTGCGCGAAATGGTCTGGAGTTCTTCCAGCGAGCGCGGGGCTTCCACAAAAAGCACATCCGCGCCCGCTTCGGTGTACTGCTCGGCCCGGTCCAGCGCTGCGGTGAAGCCCTCGACCGCAATGGCATCGGTGCGGGCGATGACAAGCGTTTCCTCGCTGGCGCGGGCGTCTACCATGGCTTTGATTTTGCCCACCATTTCCGTCGCCGGGATCAGCACTTTGCCCGACAGGTGGCCGCAGCGTTTGGGATAGGCTTGGTCTTCGATCTGCAACGCGTTCGCCCCGGCGCGTTCATAGGCGCGCATGGTGCGTTGGGCGTTCAGCGCGTTGCCGAAGCCATTGTCGGCGTCGATGATTACCGGCAGGTCGACCCGGTCGCGTATCAGGGCCATCGTATCGGCCATTTCGGACGCGGTGGTCAGGCCGATATCGGGTCGGCCAAGGCGCGTGTAAGCCACGGCGGCGCCGGACAGGTACAGCGCCTCGAACCCCGCTTCAGCGGCCAGCGCGGCGGTTAGCGCGTCATACACGCCGGGGGCGGTGAGGATTTCGGGCTGTGAGAGGCGGGACTTTAGGCTCATGCCGCCTCCGTGAGTTGTGCCGCGGCTTCGGCGCAGGTCATTTGATGGGTGACGGAGCCGAGCGAGAGGAGCGTGGCGTCGTGGACGTCTTGTTTGAACGCCGCGCAACCATCGGTGAGCATTACGGTTTCGAGGTTGCGCAGATGGGCGTCGCGCAAGGTCGAGGCAACGCCGCCATTGGTGACGATGCCGCCGACGATCAGCGTGTCGATGCCAAGGGCGCGCATGATGTATTCCAGACGGGTCTGGTAGAAGGCGGAATAAGCCACCTTTTCAATGGTGTAGTCGGCGGGTGCGAGGGTGTCGACCAGCGTATGCCCCCACGCGCCGGGGGCGAAATCGCCCTTGGTCAGGAAGGGCCGCAGGGCCTTGAGGTGAGGCGCAATGAGCGGTTCATCTCCGGGGCCGGGAACGAGGGTGAATTGGGCAGAGATATAGGTGCCGCCCTTGGCGCGCAGGGCGTCTGCGAGGGGTTTGATACGCTCCGGCAGCGCGGTGATCGCCGCCGCCGTTTGGCCTGCGCGACCGTATGCGCCTTCGGGATGCAGGAAGTCGTTTTGCAGATCGATCGTGAGCAACGCGGTGCGTTTGGGGTCTATCGTCAGCATCTTTTAACCCTCCTTTCGGGTCAGGATCACGTTGCCGAAATCGTCCACCCGGCCCGTCAGGCCCGGTTCGATCAGGATCGTGGTGTCGGGCTGTTCGAGGATCGCGGGGCCGGGGATCTCGGCCCCCACGGGCAGGGCGAGGCGCGCATAAATCGCGGTGTCATGCCAGCCATCGCCGAAATGGACGCGGCGATGGCGGAGCAGGGCGTCATCGACTGTACCCCCTTCTGGAGCGAAGGCCGAAAGGTCGAATTTGGGCCGCTCACCAATTACTGCGCTACGCAGGTTCATCACGCGGCGGGTGCCGTTTTCCAGCAGGCGGCCATAGGTCGAGCGGTACGCGTCGTCGAAGGCGTCGGCAATCTCGGCGCGGGAAGGGGCGAGAACGGCGCTGCCTTCCACGCAAATCGGCAGGGGCACGGCAACGGTGTGGGTCTGGCCGAGATAGGCCATGTCGAGTTCCACCGTCAGATCGCGCGTGGCGAAGTCGGATTGGGCCGCGTCGAGCGTTGCCATGCCAGTGTCCAAGTGGCTTTGGATCAAATCGCGCAGGGCGTCCACGTCCAACTGGTCGGCCATCGCGTTGATCGTCTGGACGAAATCCTGCCGCATATCTGCGATCACGCAGCCCATGGCCGAGGTGACGCCGGGATAACGCGGGATAACAGATGAGGCGAGGCCAACGTCGGTCATCATCGCGCCCGCATGCAGCGCGCCGCCGCCGCCGAAGGGCATGAAGGCGAAGTTTTTGGGATCAAACCCGCGCTCGATGGAGACCAGCCGGATCGCCCCGGCCATGCGCGAGTTGGCGACAGTCAGGATGGCTTCGGCGGCGGCTTCTGTGTCGAGGCCAAGGGGCGCGCCGATATGGGCGTCAATCGCCGTGCGGGCGGCATCCCCGTCGAGCCGTTCCAGCTTGCCGCCGATGGGG
>CAZPXE010000547.1:0-2661 GCA_964590545.1 uncultured Rhodobacterales bacterium
AACGGCAAAGACTTCCAGATCATCGTTCCGCTCTACTCCCGTCTGATGGCGAAGGGTGCGGGTGCCAACGTTAAGGGCATCTTCGGTTCGACAAACTGGCACTGGTCGCTGCCCGACGAAGGCACCAAAGCGTTCGTGAAGTCCTTCGGCACCAAGTACGGCTTCCCGCCGTCCCAGGCTGCGCACACATGCTACGTGCAGGCGCTGCTCTATGCAGACGCGGTCGAGCGTGCTGGCTCCTTCAACCCATGTGCGGTTGGCGAAGCTCTCAGCGACTTCGAGTTCGACGGCATGGGCAACGGCAAGACGCTGTACCGTGGCGACGACCACCAGTGCTTCAAAGACGTGCTGGTTGTGAAAGGTAAAGAGAACCCGACTTCCGAATTCGACCTTCTCGAAATCGTGGAAGTCACACCGGTTGCTCAGGTTACCTACAGCCCGGACCACCCGCAAATGGGCGGCCCCGAGGCGACATTGGGTGAGTGTAACCCGGGCGCGTAAGCGCACGCTGACCCGCCGGGCCAACCAAAGCCGTTGGCCCGGCTCTTTCGTGCAGTAAAAAACCGCTCCGACCCGGCAATCGTGATGTTCCGGACGCGGCAATACAGGCGCAGAAAAACCACGCCAGCACGACTTCATTCGACACCCTAACGAGATGGTGGGACAGTCATGGAACTCATCGTTCTACAGATTCTGAACGGTCTGGACAAAGGCTCGGCTTACGCGCTGATCGCCCTTGGCCTGACCTTGATTTTCGGCACTCTCGGCGTTGTAAACTTCGCCCACGGTGCTCTTTTCATGATCGGCGCTTTCTGCGCGGTCACGCTAAGCAACATTCTCACCATCAGCCATGAGGTGATCGATGAGACCAAGAAGGATTTTCTTGGCAACCCTCTGAAAGTGGATGTGCCATACATTTACGATATCTTCGGGCAGTCCACCGGGGAGGCCATAATTGACTGGGCGGTGCCGATCTCGATCCTCTTTGCCATTCCGGTGATGATCGCCATTGGCGTCGCGATGGAGCGGGGGCTGATCAAGCACTTTTACAACCGCCCGCACGCGGACCAGATCCTTGTGACCTTCGGCCTTGCCATCGTTCTGCAAGAGATCATCAAGTATTTCTATGGCGCGAACCCGATCCCGACACCTGCGCCTGCGGCCTTCTCTGGCTCGTTCGACTTCGGGGCGATGCTGGGGTTCGATCCCGACACGATCATCTACCCCTATTGGCGGATCATCTACTTTAGCTTTGCTGCCGTGATCATCGGCGCGGTGTTTGCCTTCCTGCAATTCACCACCTTCGGCATGGTTGTTCGCGCTGGCATGGCTGACCGTGAAACGGTGGGCCTGCTGGGCATCAATATCGACAAGCGCTTTACCATCATGTTCGGCTTGGCCGCCGCGGTGGCTGGCCTTGCAGGGGTGATGTACACGCCGATCAACTCGCCCAACTACCATATGGGCATGGACTTCCTCGTCCTAAGCTTCGTTGTGGTTGTTGTCGGCGGTATGGGTTCCCTGCCCGGCGCTGTGCTCGCGGGCTTCGTTCTCGGCATTCTGGAAAGTTTCGCCTCGCTAGGCTTTGTGCTCGAAATGGTGCCCGGCCTGAACCAGATCATCATCTATCTCGTGGCGATCATCATTCTGCTCACACGCCCCCGTGGTCTCATGGGTCGCAAAGGCGTGATGGAGGATTAAGAACATGTTCGGACTTAACAAACGCGATTTCTCGCTTCTGGTGATCGTCGCCATCCTGACGATGTTCGCCCCCTTCATCCTGAACCCCTTTCCCGAAGGCTCGGCGATGGCGCAGTTCAACGCGGGCTACCCGGACCTGATGCAGCGCTTCGTGATCTTCGGGATCTTCGCCATCGGCTTCAACATCCTGTTCGGCCTGACCGGCTACCTCTCCTTCGGCCACGCGGCCTTTCTCGGAGTGGGCTCCTACGCGGCGATCTGGACCATGAAGCTGGTCACAACCAACGTGATCCCGGCGATGATTGCAGCGGTGATCATCGCGGGCCTCTTCGCCCTCGTGGTGGGGTTCGTCTCGCTGCGGCGCTCCGGCATCTACTTCTCGATCCTGACGCTGGCCTTCGCGCAGATGTCCTTCGCCATGGCTTATTCGGTGCTGACACCGCTGACCGGCGGCGAGACTGGCCTGCAAATGAAGGCGCAAGACCCGCGCATTCTGGACTTTGGTGCAGAAGACGGGGCCATCGGCCGGGCCAACCTGTTCGGCGCAGAGATGACCAAAAGTTTCGATCTGACCATGGGCGCGTGGCAGTTCACCTTCAACATGGGCTACTACATCGCGGCTGTGGTGATGATCCTTGCCTTCTATGTGGCGATCCGCATCTTCCGCTCGCCCTTCGGCATGATGCTGCGGGCTGTCAAATCGAACCAACAGCGCATGAACTACACCGGCCTCGACAGCAAGCCTTATACACTGGCAGCTTTCGTGATCTCTGGCATGTATGCTGGCCTTGCGGGCGGTCTGCTCGTGGCGATGGACACGCAGGTGGGCCCGGAGCGGATGTTCTGGACAGCCTCCGGTGAGGTGGTGCTGATGACCATCCTTGGCGGCGCTGGCACCCTGATTGGTCCGGTCCTTGGCGCGGGTGCGATCAAGTACATGGAAAACATCCTGTCCAAGAT
>CAZPXE010000548.1:0-2660 GCA_964590545.1 uncultured Rhodobacterales bacterium
GGACGGAAACATCGCCATTTCCTGCCCGCTTTGTGCCAGTGCCGCGTTGATATCGGCCATCAGCGCGCCCGCCTCGGCGCGCACCCAGCCATCGCCAATGTCCAGCACCCGGTTCAACCCCGTGGTCTCAACAATCAGCCCGCCATCCATTGGCACCGCCTGCCCGTAATTCCCCGTCCCACCGCCGCGCAGCACGATGGGGGCGTCATGGGCGTGGGCGGTGCGCAGGGTGAGGGCCACCTCCTCCGGCGATTTGGGGCGCGCGACCAGATCGCCAAAGCAGGTTTTCAGCTCCGCATTCAGGATCGGCGAGTACCAGAAGAAATCGCGGCTGCGTTTCTTGACCAGCACGGTTTCGGAAATCACCTCGACAGGCGCGAGGGCGGCGGCGAAAGCGGTCCAGTCGATGCTGGTCTTGCCGGAAATCGAACTCATGTCAGGGCCTCTTGGTCAAAGGGCAAAAGCGGCGCGCGGCCTGCGATCAGGTCGGCGGTGGTGGCGGTGTGGCACAGGCGCAGGGCGGAAAGGGGGGCGGTGTCGATATGCTGCGGTTCCAGCCCCAGCGCGGCCCGCGCAGTTGTCGTGATGGCGGGCAGCCATCGGTCCAGCGGCGGGTCCAGATGCGCGCCGAGCACCGCCATGTTCAGCGCTCCCATCGGGTCATGCGCGCCCGTGGGACAGAATGCATCGCCCACATTGTCCGATCCGATGGTGATGGGCACCCCTGCCGCGTGAAGTTCGCGCAGCCGGGTGATCCCGCGCCGGTCCGGCGTGCCATCCGCGCGGCCTTGCAGGTAGAGGTTCGTGATCGGCAAGGCGCAAACGGTGATCCCGGCGCGCGCGAGCTTGTCCGCGATCCGCGCGAAGTCTTCAGGCGCTTTGTCCAGCAGGCTGACCGCGTGACCACACAGGATGGGGCCTTGGAACCCGGTTTCCAGAGCCGTGTCGGCAATCGCCTCCAATCCGTTGAAGTCCCCGAGCCCCTCATCCACATGGAAATCCAGCGCCAGTCCCAGTCGATCTGCCTCGGCGAAGGTGTTGCGCAGACCCGCGCGCGCGTTGTCGTGATAGAGAATGAAGGACCCCAGCACGCCTTTCGACGCGGCCACCTGTTCGGCGACGTCGCGGGCGAAGGCGGCATCGGCCATATGGTCGATCCCGGTAAGGGCGGCGCATTGCATCTCAAGCGGCGTATCTTGTGCCAAATCGGTGAGCACCTGCCAAGACAGCGGCGCGGCGGCGGTCTCGCCCCAATCGACATGGCTGCGCAGGGTACCACAGCCCGCGAGGGCCGCTTCCCGCAAACCCCTTGCTGCGCGGGTGCGCAGATCGTGTTCGGTCCAGTTGGCTTTGTCCCCCATCTGCGCGTTGATCGCTGCCATCAGGTCGCCGCCTACATCGGCCAGCCGGTGGATCGTGTGGCATTTGTCGAGGTGGCAATGGGCTTCGCTCAGCGCGGGCAGGACCATCGCCGTCGCGCCCGCCTCCGCCGCCATCAGCCCGACCAGATGCCCATCGCGGACCACGGCGCGGCCCATGAGGCTATCACCGTCCACCACGCCGCCGAACCCGTCCGGGTCTTGTAGTAGCGCGCGGGGAACGCGCAGTGTGAGGGACGTATTCTGCATCGTCAGGGCTTGAGGAAGCCATCAAGGAAGCCAAAGAACCAGTCCGCTTGCGCCCGGTCATGGCGCAGCATCAGGGTTTCCTGCTCTTCCGGGCTTTGCAAGCCGGGGCGCAACTCCGCCCGGTTGCGGGTCTGCCAACGACGGAAGCCTTCGATGGTGTTTTCGGCGTGGAACTGGAAGCCATAGCACGTCTCGCCATAGCGGAACGCTTGCTGTTCGAACAGGTCCGAGCGGGCCAGATGGGTGGCACCTGTCGGCAGATCATAGGTGTGGAAATGGGCCTGACACATGTGCAGGGGCTGTGGAAGGAAGTCTTTGCCAGCCTCTGTGGCGGAGATTTCATAGTAGCCGAACTCCTCGCGCACATCTTCCGGCGCGCCAGCCCATGCGCCAAGGTGATGGGCGATCATCTGCGCGCCTTGGCAGATGCCCAGCAGCCGCGTGCCGGATTTCAGCGCGGCGTCAATCATCGCGTATTCGCGCAGCAGGAACGGATGCAGGTCGGTGTCATAGGCGTTGTACATCCCGCCATAGACAAACACGGCCAACAGATCGTCCGTGACCTCGCCCAGATCATCCCCGGCAAAGGCGCGGCGGATGTCGGCGCGAATACCGTTCCGTTGGCACCAAGAGGTGATGCGGTCATCCGTAGGACCATTTCCGTGGCGGATGCAAAGCACGCGCTGTTCCATTCCGACCTCCCTTTTGTCGAAGTGGTTGTATCAGCGGCCCTGAGAGATGCGCGCGGGGCGATCTGTGCCTTGGTGAGGGGAGCGTGCCAGTGACGGGGTGGATTCGCAAGCCTCATAAGGCGATAGAAATTCAGAAGCGCCGGTCCGAGGGGTGGCGCGTGTTCGCGCCGCCCCGTGGGGGCGGACCGGCGCGAGCGCAACGCTTCGCATTGCGCGGGTGCTTTGTTCGGAGCGATTTGTCAGGTTTTCGCGCGCCGCAGCTAACTATGCTCCCGCCGCACCAGCTTCCGCAGCGTCCAGACAAACGAGCCGCCAAAGAACAAAGCCGCGATCCCGATCG
>CAZPXE010000549.1:0-2652 GCA_964590545.1 uncultured Rhodobacterales bacterium
CCGCCGCCGAACGGCTCGCTGCGATGGACGACGCCGCCAAATCGGCTCTGGCAGAGAATATCGTCTGCGGCTTGCCGGGCGCGAATGACAATTGGTCTTTGGACGATGTGCGCGCGCACCTGTCGACCTATGACGCCATCGACGCCGCCCGCCTGCGCGCCAATCTGATCGACTTCCTCGCCGAGGTCGCGCCGCTCGCGCAAGAGCTTGGTCTGCGCCTGTGCTGCCACCCGGATGACCCGCCTTTCCCGCTGCTCGGCCTGCCCCGGATCATGTCGACCACCGACGATTACGCCGCTGTGCTGGACGCTGTGAACCTGCCCGCCAATGGTGCGACGCTCTGCACTGGCTCGCTGGGTGTGGCGGAGGGGTTCGACGCGCCGGATTTCATCCGCCGCCTTGGGGAGCGCATTCACTTCGTTCACCTGCGCAACACCGCGCGCAGCCCCTCGCCCGACCCGGCGCGTCCGCATTTCTTCGAGGCCCCGCACCTTGAGGGCGACACCGACATGGTCGCCACCCTCGCCGCCCTGCTGGAGGAGGAAACGCGCCGCCGCGCTGCGGGCCGCGCTGACTGGCAAATTCCCATGCGCCCCGACCACGGGCAGGAACTTCTGGACGATATCGGTCAAAACAGCCAACCGGGCTATCCTTTAATTGGCCGGATGCGTGGACTTGCGGAACTTCGCGGCGTAATGGTGGCGCTAACATCGCAATAGGAGTCGCCATGACCAACGTCACCCAAATGCTCGCCGGAACCAAAGTGATCCCAGTGCTGGCCTTTACCGAAGTCGCCTCCACTTTGAAGATGATCGAACGGATGATCGGCGCGGGGCTGACAGTGATCGAACTCACCCGCCGCTCCGACGTGGCGCGCGAGACTTTGCGGCAGGCCAAGGCCGCTTTCGGCTCCGACGCGCAGATCGGCATGGGTACGATCATGACCCCGGACATGCTGGGCGAAAGCATCGACGATGGCGCAGATTTCGGCGTCTCGCCGGGGCTGACGCCTGCCCTGCTTGAGGCGATCCAAGGCGCGGGCCTACCTTTCCTCCCCGGCACCTCCACCGTGGCCGAAGCGATGAGCGCCAACGCGGCAGGCTTCGAGGTGCTGAAATTCTTCCCTGCCCAGCAAGCCGGGGGCGCACCCTATCTCAAAGCCATGGGCTCCGTTCTGCCGGATGTCAAATTCTGCCCAACCGGCGGCGTTTCGGAGAGCAATGCAGCCGAATACCTGTCGCTGCCCAATGTCATCTGCGTCGGGGCCAGCGCCCTGTCCAAACCCGCACTGGCCGAGCCTTATGACGCGGACGGGTTCAAGGCGTTGATTGCGAAGTTCACCGCCTAGCACACAGCGCGCCGAGCAGATCGCCGGACCGGGGGCTGGCGATGCAACTTTTGAACGGCGTGCTTAATGGCAGCTAAGCACATCCCACAGAATTGGGGGTAGCGCGCGGTATCCAAATCGCCAGACCGCTGGGCCGGTCCGGCGATCTGCCCGGCGGCAGCCAAGGCTGCCTTGTTCCGGGCAGGGTGCGCACTGAAAAATCGCCGCCCCTTGGCAAACCCCTACCCTCATGCTCAAATTGCAGGCGAACCCGGGGGACCAGACCATCACCATCGCTGAGCGCACTTTGACCAATGCCCCGCCCCGCGCGCGGGGCAAAGCGCATGTCTCGGCGCGGGTGCGGGATGGGCAATCGGTGCTGCAAGACCTGCATCAATCCGGCTCCATGCGCGTGCTGTTTCCGCGCCCCTCCAGCCCTCCAACCGCGATGCTGCTGAACACCGCTGGCGGTGTGACCGGGGGCGACCGTTTCGACGTGAGCGTTGCAGCCACAGCGCAAGCACACCTCACCGTCACCACCCAAGCCGCCGAGCGTGCTTATCGCGCCATGCCCGGCCAGACAGGGCATTTAACCAACAAAATCAATGTCGAAGACGGGGCCAAGCTTCATTGGCTGCCGCAGGAAACCATCCTGTTCAACGGCTCCGCCCTGCACCGCCGCCTCGACGTGGACATCCAAGGCACCGCAGAAGCGTTGATTGTCGAACCGCTCGTCTTTGGACGCCCGGCCCATGGCGAAACGCTCACCGATGCGCGGTTCACCGAGACCGTGCGGCTGCGCCAGAACGGACGCGTCACCTATGCGGACGGTATCGACCTGAGCGGTGATATCGCAGCCCAAATGACCCATGCCGCGCGCGGAGATTCCGCTGGCGCAATGGCGACCCTGATCCTCGCCAGCCCCCGCGCCGAGGCCGCTGTTCCCGTTTTACGCGATCACATTGCACAAATTTCAGGCATTTGCGCGGGCGCATCGCTTTTGGCTGAAAATTTATGCGTCCTGCGCGCGCTGGCCCATGATAGCTTTGAGTTGCGCCGGCTTTTGCTGCCGGTGCTGGACGAGATGACAGGCGGCACCCTGCCGATCTGCTGGAGACTATAACGACCTATGCAACTGACCCCCCGTGAAAAAGACAAACTCCTTGTGGCGATGGCCGCAGACGTGGCCCGCAAGCGCCTTGCGCGCGGGGTGAAGCTGAACCACCCCGAAGCCGTGGCGCTGATCACCGATGCGGTGGTCGAAGGCGCGCGCGATGGCCGCTCGGTGGCCGAGATGATGGAAGCAGGCGCGCAGGTCATCACCC
>CAZPXE010000550.1:0-2644 GCA_964590545.1 uncultured Rhodobacterales bacterium
CTTTCAAGAGGTCTCGGATGTGTCCGGTCTTGTGATGACGAAACTGGACGGCACCGCCAAGGGCGGTGTGTTGGTCGCCTTGGCCGACAAGTTCGGCCTGCCCATCCACGCGATTGGCGTCGGTGAGCAAATCGACGACCTGTCGCCGTTCGATCCTGAAGAATTCGCTGCGGCGCTGACGGGGCTCGCGACTGAGTGAGGCGACACTGCCCCTTTTCTTTGTGCCCCAAATATCCCGGGGAGTGTGAGGGGCTGGCCCCTCGCTCCGACACTAAGTGACCGAGTACATCCTTTCCATCGAAGGGACCGAGGCTGGCCACCGCGCCGCGCTCTTCCTCGCCATCATGGCCGCCATCCTGCACGCCGTCTTTGGCGCGCTGCAAAAGGGGCGGCATGATCCGTGGCTGACGCGCGGGGCGATTGATACCGCCTATTGCCTGATGGCGATGCCCTTTGCGCTGTTCGTGGTGCCGTGGCCCGAGCCGCATATGTGGCCGATTTTCGCGGGCGTCTGGGTGATCCATATCGTCTATAAAAGCCTGCAAGCCTGGGCCTATACCAAGGGCGCTTACACGGTCGTTTACCCCGTTGTGCGCGGCACCGGGCCGCTTTTCACCGTGTTCGGGGCCTATCTGTTGTTTGGCGAGACGTTCAATGCCATCCAATGGCTCGGCGTGCTGGTCCTGCTGACGGGGATTTACGGGCTGGCGTGGTACAATCTGCGCACGCTGACCGTTGGGCGCGATACGATGCCGCTGGCGCTGGGGATCGCGGTGTGTACAGGGCTGTTTGTTGCGCTTTACACCACTTTCGACGCGTACGGCATCCGCGCCACCGCTGATCCGTTCACCTTTCTGGCGTGGTTCTTCATGATTGATGGCTGCACCTTTCCGTTTATCGCGGCGGCCCGCTGGCGGCGCATGGGGGCAGACGCCCCTGCGCTTGGCCCACTGGCGCTGCGCGGGATCACTGGCGGGCTGATCGCCTTCATGTCTTTTGGCGCGATTATGATGGCCACCCGGCTCGACAAGGTGGGCGAGGCAGCGATCCTGCGCGAAACCTCCACCGTTTTTGCCGCGTTGATCGGGTACGTCTTCCTCAAAGAAACCGTCGGCCCCCGCCGCCTTGCGCTTATGGCATTGATCGCGGCGGGCGCTGTGATAGTTGAGGCGGGTGGATAACCCGGAGCCGCAATGTCAGACGCAAAACCAGAACCGAAACCCATCAACCCCCTGATGAAACAGGTGCTGGAACTCGGCCCCCCGATCGTCTTTTTCCTGATTTACCTGCGCATCCGCGACAACACCTATGTGCTGGGTGGCACGGAATATTCCGGCTTCATCGTCTCGGCGCTGATCTTCGTGCCGATCCTGCTGATCGCGATGGCCGCCCTCTGGGCGCTGACGGGTAAACTCAGCCGCATTCAGGTCTTTACCGCCTTCATGGTGATCTTCTTTGGTGGCCTGACCGCGTGGTTCAATGATGAGACGTTTTTCAAAATGAAAACCTCCATCGTCTATGGGCTGTTCGCGGTGCTGCTGGGAATCGGGCTGCTGCGCGGGCAAAGCTGGCTGGCTTATATCATGAACGAAATGATGCCGATGGAGGACGCAGGCTGGATGATCCTCACCCGCCGATTGTGCTTTGCATTCGGGGCCTTGGCGGTGGCGAACGAGGTGGTCTGGCGCACCATGTCCACTGATACATGGGTGAAAATCGAAACCTTTGCCTTCCCGCTCGCGCTGGCCGGGTTCATGGTCTGGCAGGTGATGAGCTTGCAGGAATACCTGATCGAGGATGACGCGGACGGGGCGCAGGAGTAGCGCGACGGCAGGTTCGCGCCCGAACCGGTTCGCATGCAATCCGGGGCACTTGGGCAACTGTTGGCATTGAAATTGCACCGCGCCACCCCGATGTTAATCCCATGGACAGCACCGAACTCGACCTCCCGCCCGCCATCGACGCCGCCCTCGATGAACTCGCTGCGCGCCACAACCGCGCTTCGGGCGGCGGGATGGAGATTATCAGCCGCTTGGGCACGCATGCCGAAAACTGGCTGAGCAAACTGCCCACCCCGGTGCGCGAGCGTCTGGACGATGCGACCATGGCGGCGCTCTCGCGCGCGGTCAAAGCCGCGCAGGTCAGCCGAACGGCGGTGCCGGACCAGCCCTCTTGGGTCAATGTCACAATCGGCGCGGCGATGGGGGCCGTTGGCGGCTTCGGCGGCGCGCCCACAGCATTGGCGGAACTCCCGGTGACGACCACACTGCTTTTGCGCGTGATCCAAGGGGTCGCGGCCGAGCATGGGTTCGACCCGGCTGATGAAAGCGTGCAATTTGATTGCCTCACCGTCTTCTCCAGCGCCGGGCCGATGGCCGAAGATGACGGCTCTGAAACAGCGTTTTTCTCCGCCCGGATTGGTCTATCGGGCGCGGCGCTGAACAAGATCATCCACACCGTCGCGCCAAGGCTTGCCGCCGCGATGGGCCAGAAACTCGCGGCCCAATCCGTGCCGATCATGGGCGCTGCGGCGGGGGCGGCGATCAACTACGCCTTCACCAGCTATTACCGCGAGATGGCCCATGTCCATTTCGGCCTGCGCCGCATGGCCGTGGAGTCCGGGATTTCCGAAGATGTCCTGACC
>CAZPXE010000551.1:0-2639 GCA_964590545.1 uncultured Rhodobacterales bacterium
GGCGCGGATTTTGCGGTTGGCTGCACGTATAAGTATCTTAACGGTGGGCCGGGCGCGCCAGCCTTCATCTATATCCGCCCGGATCATGCGGACACGGTTGAACCGATCCTGTCGGGCTGGCTTGGCCATGCGCAGCCCTTCGCGTTCGATCTGAATTATGCCCCTGCCGAGGCGGTGCAGCGGATGCGCGTGGGCACGCCGCCTGTGTTGCAGATGGCCGCGCTGGAGGCGGCGATGGATGTGTGGGACGGGGTCTCGATGGAGGATATCCGCGCCCGTTCGATCACTTTGTCAGAGCGGTTTATTGCGGAAGTTGAAGCGCGCTGCCCGGGTCTGGCACTCGCCAGTCCGCGCGATCCGGGGCAGCGTGGCTCGCAAGTGTCCTTTTCGCATCCCGAAGGCTACGCGGTGATGCAAGCGCTGATTTCGCGCGGCGTGATCGGGGATTTTCGCGCGCCGGATATCATTCGGTTTGGGTTCACGCCGCTGTATTTGGATGAGGGCGATGTGGTGAAAGCCGCTGAAATAATTGAGGATATTTTGGCAACGGGCGCGTGGGATACGGAGGAGTTCAAGCGCAAGGCGGCAGTCACATGAGCGCGCCTTACGATCCCGGCGCCGAAGGGGCGCAGATGTCGTTTGATGGGCGGATGAGTTATAGCGACTACCTCGGCCTCGACAAAATCCTGACAGCGCAGCACCCGCGTGGACAGCAGCATGATGAGATGTTGTTTATCGTGCAGCATCAGACGTCGGAGTTGTGGATGCGCCTTGCGCTGCATGAATTGGACGCCACGCGCCGCGCGATTGCGACGGATCAGTTTCAACCGGCGTTCAAGATGCTGTCGCGGGTGGCGAAGATTTTCGAACAGTTGAACAGCGCGTGGGATGTGTTGCGGACGATGACGCCCAGCGAATACACCGCGTTCCGCGAGGATTTGGGGCAGTCGTCGGGGTTTCAATCCTATCAGTATCGGCTGATTGAGTTTGCGGTCGGCAATCGCAATGCCGCGATGTTGAAGCCGCACGCGCATCGCGCAGACGTTATGGCGCTGCTAGAGGCGGAACTGGCGCGGCCTAGTCTTTATGCCGAAGCGATTGCGGTGCTGGCACGGGGCGGCTTCGCGATTTCGTCACAAGTTCTGGAGCGAGAGACCCGCGCGCCCCATACGCCAGATGAGAGCGTGCAAGCCGCTTGGAAGGCGGTCTACCAAGCGCCAGATCAGCATTGGCATCTGTATGAATTGGCCGAGAAACTGGTGGATTTCGAGGATTACTTCCGTCGCTGGCGGTTCAACCATGTGACCACGGTGGAGCGGGTGATTGGCTTTAAGCGCGGGACCGGGGGCACGGGGGGCGTGAGCTATCTCAAGCGGATGCTGGAGGTGGAATTGTTCCCCGAGCTATGGCGGGTGCGGACGGAGTTGTGATCCGATAGTACTCTAACGGTTTTGCTTTGGTGCTGAGACCAGCCCCCGACCCTGGGTGGGGGTGAAGCCCCCTCCCGGGGGGAGGGTCGGGGGCTGGTCGGCGTTGCCGACCGGGAAAAACAACTGATCTGTGCAACTCAAATATGCAGAAAGCTCTCTACATGCGCGCGGTTTGCCGCAAACTCCGACGCATCACCGCGCCAGACGATCTGGCCCTTCTCAATCACTGAATACTGGTCTGAAATGCGACTGAGTTCCGAAAGGTTCTTGTCGATCAACAGGATTGACAGGCCAGTCCCTTTCAAGCGCCGCAGCATGGTCCAGATTTCCTCGCGGATCAGCGGGGCGAGGCCTTCGGTGGCCTCGTCCAAGATCAGCAAATCGGGGTTTGTCATCAAGGCGCGGCCAATGGCGAGCATTTGTTGCTCGCCGCCCGAAAGTTGGAAGCCGTAATTGCCTTTGCGCTCGGCCAGACGGGGGAAGGCGTCATAGATTTTCGCCTCGGTCCAGCCATCTTTGCGCGGGCGGGCGGTGGCGATCAGGTTTTCGGACACGGTAAGCGAGGGGAAGATGCGCCGCCCTTCCGGCACCAGCCCGACGCCTGCCTTGGCGATGGCATAGGGGGGCGCGCCGGTCATGTCTTTCCCGGCGATGGAAATGCGCCCGGAGGTGGGTTTCAGCAGCCCCATCAGGCAACGCACGGTGGTGGTTTTGCCCATGCCGTTGCGGCCCATGAGGGTGTTCACCTGCCCGGCGGCGATCTCAAGCCCCAGCCCGAACAGCACCTCGGCATTGCCGTATCCGGCGTGCAGGTTGTCGATGGTGGCGAAGGCACTCATGCGGCGTCCTCGCCCAGATAAGCGGCGCGGGCGGTGGGGTCTTGGCGGATCGCTTGCGGTGTGCCGGTGGCAACGATGGCCCCGTCGACCAGCACAGACACCGTGTCGCTGAGTTGGAAGATGGCGTCCATATCATGTTCCACCAGCAGCATGGGGATGCGTCCGCGCAGAGAGCCGAGGAAGTCGATCAGCGCGTCACTTTCGCGTCGGCCCAGGCCCGCCATTGGCTCGTCCAGCAGCAGGAATTTCGGCTCTCCGGCAAGGGCGATGGCGAGTTCGACAAGGCGCAGTTCGCCATGGGACATATCGGCAGCGCGGATGTGGGCGCGGTCTGCGAGGCCGACTTGGGCGAGGATATCCATGGCCCGCT
>CAZPXE010000552.1:0-2636 GCA_964590545.1 uncultured Rhodobacterales bacterium
TGGGGGCTTCGGCCCCCTTTCTTTTTTCGGCCCAAAGCCACCAATCCTGTAAACGGCGGAGCAATACTCGGCCACGGTAGCGGCGCCATTGTGGTGTCGCGGGCGGCGTAAAAGTCGGCCACTTTTGCCCTTTCCGGATTGGGAGGGCTGGGGAATATTTACCGTGGAAATCTATCTGAAGGTGCGGCGCGCGCACTTTGTTGAAGGTCTTAGCCAGCGTCAGATTGCGCGTGATTTTGGGATCAGTCGGGACAGTGTCTCGAAAATGTTGATGTATTCTGAGCCTCCGGGCTATCGGAGAACAGCGCCGGTCAAGCGGCCCAAGCTGGATCCATACATTGCGATCATCGATGGCTGGTTGGAAGAGGACAAGTCGCGTCCTCGTAAGCAGCGACATACGGCCAAGCGGATTTTCGAGCGGCTGCGTGACGAGCATCAGTTTGATGGCGGCTACACGATCGTGAAGGACTACGTGCGGACCACCCGACGGACCGGCCAAGAGATGTTCGTGCCGCTGAGCCACCCGCCTGGCTATGTATTACCAGACAGGCGCATGCAAAGCATGCTGCCGAGAGGGCCCAGGCCGACTTTGGCGAGGCGCTTGTCATCATCGATGGCGTCGAGCAGAAGGCGCATTTCTTTGTGCTCGATCTGCCCCACAGCGACGCTTGTTATGTCCGCGCCTATCCCGCCGCCACGACCGAGGCCTGGCTGGATGGGCATGTCCATGCATTCCGGTTCTTTGGTGCGGTCCCTCAATCGGTTCTGTACGACAACGACCGGTGTCTTGTTTCCAAGATCATGCCGGATGGAACCCGGCAAAGAACCCAACGGTTTAGCGCGATGCTGTCGCATTACGTGATCGATGATCGATACGGGCGGCCGGGCAAAGGAAACGATAAAGGGAACGTCGAGGGTGTTGTCGGCTATTCGCGTCGCAACTTCATGGTCCCGATCCCATCCTTCCCCGATTGGGATGCCTTCAATGCCCATCTTGAAGAACAATGTTGCAAACGTCAGGCAGATGTTCTGCGCGGCCACAAGATCAGCATCGGGGAGAGGTTGAAGGCTGATTTGACGGCGATGCGCGCGTTGCCCGCAGCACCCTTTGAGGCCTGCGATTTCCGGAGTGGTCAGGTCACATCGACGTCGATGGTTCGGTATCGCACGAACGACTATTCGGTGCCGGTTGCCTATGGTCACCGTGATGTCTCCCTATCGGGACATTGCAGCGCAATGCCCTGCCGGGCAGTGAGATCAAAGGCTTCGTCACCCGTGTGGTTATTGGGTGTGGTGCAGAAGTAATCGCAGAACATCCACGCTCCTACGAGACGGAAGATATGGTGTTTGATCCGGTCCACTATCTGCCGCTGATCGAACGCAAGATCATGTCCTTCGACCAGGCCGCCCCTCTACAGGGCTGGGAACTACCTGAAGCCTTCACCACGCTTCAGCGCCTATTGGAGGCACGGCAGGGAAAGTTGGGGAAACGAGAGTACGTCCAGGTCTTGAGATTGCTTGAACAATTCGAGCTTGAGGTACTTCATTTGGCCGTCAAGGATGCCCTCAAAATGCAGGCCGTCAGTTTTGATGCCATCAAACACCTGGTCCTCTGCCGGATCGAAAGGCGTCCGCCGAGGCTCGATCTAGATGTCTATCCGTTTTTGCCCCGCACCAATGTCGCAACCACATCGCCAGCTGACTATCGGCAGTTGACCAGCGGGGCCTGGGGATGAGCGACACGCCTGAACTTCTGCTGGCGCATCATCTTAAAACCCTGCGCCTGCCGACCATCCTGAGAGAGCATGAGAAACAGGCGAAGATTTGTGCCGCAGAAGGCGTGGATCACGTCAAATACCTCGCGCGCCTGACCGAGCTCGAACTCATCGACCGGGAACGGCGCATGGTCGAGCGGCGGATAAAGGCTGCCAAGTTTCCGGCCGTAAAAAGCCTCGACAGTTTCGACTTCGCCGCGATCCCGTCGCTCAACAAGTTGCAAGTGCTGGAGCTCGCGCGCTGTGAATGGATCGAACGCCGCGAGAACGTGATCGCTCTCGGCCCATCCGGTACTGGCAAAACCCATGTAAGTCTGGGCCTAGGGCTGGCCGCCTGTCAGAAAGGTCTGCCCACAGCCTTCGTGACCGCCGCCGCACTCGTGCACGAAATGATGGAAGCCAGAGACGAGAAACGCCTGCTGCAACTCCAGCGCAAACTGGCCAAGGTCAAACTGCTAATTATCGACGAACTTGGTTTTGTCCCGCTGAGCAAAACCGGAGCAGAGCTTCTCTTCGAGCTGATCTCCCAACGCTATGAACGCGGCTCAACCCTAATCACATCGAACCTGCCCTTCGAGGAATGGACCGAAACATTCGGCACAGAACGCATTACCGGCGCGCTGCTCGATCGCCTCACACACCATGTGAACATCCTAGAGATGAACGGCGAAAGCTATCGGCTAAACCAAAGCCGAGCGCGCCTCGACGCCGCAAAAACCTAAGCTTCAACCAAATTTGGCCTGACGGCCAAAGCGCTTTGGAACGTGCTTGCTACTTGAGGGCATCACGCTCCAAGGCGCGACGCTAACTGGCAGGTTTTTCCTCCGCCCCAATGGCCGACTTTTACGCCGCCGTTGACAG
>CAZPXE010000553.1:0-2619 GCA_964590545.1 uncultured Rhodobacterales bacterium
TCGTTTCTGGTGAGCATTCAATACACGCTCGCGGCCCTGTCGGATCCGCTGGCGCAAGGGGATGACTTGCTTGGCCTCTCGCCATTCTATGTCACAACCGGGTTTTTCAATGTGATAACAACGGTACGGATCATCTGGCTGACGCAGGCGGGGCTGGTGGTGCTGGGGCATGTGTGGTCGGTGGTATTGGCGCATCGCATCGCCGAAGACCTGTTCCCCGGACGCCGCCGCACGCTGATGGCGACGCTCCCGCTGTCAGCGTTTATGGTCGGGTATACGTTCCTTGGTCTGTGGTTGCTGGCTGCGCCGCGCGGGGCATGAAGTTGCATGAAATACGTGCGCTTGGCTGCGATGTTTGCACTTGCAGCATAAAATTTTCTGGACAAGTCGTATGTATACAAACAAAACTGACACCATACACAGCGCTGCCCAAGCAGCCGCAATCCACCGGGAGATATTGCAATGACGAAACTCATCACCCCCTCGCGCCGCTCGCTCCTTAAAGGTGCGGCGGCGGGCTCTGTGCTCGCTGCGTCGCCTCTGCTTGGGCGATTTGCGGATGCGCAATCCAGCGCACCGATCAAGATCGGTTTCCAGCAGCACTCGACCGGGATCGGCGCGGCCTATGGGCGCTGGTATGGCCGCACGACGGAAGCGGCTGTGGCCAAGCTGAACGAAGAGGGCGGCATCAACGGGCGGCCCATCGAACTCGTCGCCGAAGATGACGGGACCGACCCCAAGCGCGGCGCTGAAGTGGTCGAGAAATTCGTGAACCAACATGGGTGCGATGTGGCCTTTGGCACGCTGTTTTCCCATGTTGTGTACGGCTCCGCTCCGGCGGCAGGCGAGTTGAAGATGCCTTATTTCGTGGTGTCTGAAGGGCATCACGTCGCGTCCGGCGCGCTCAACCGCTACACGTTGCAGCCGGGGATCACGGATGTGAAATCTCAGGTGCAGGCGATGGCACCGTTTGTGGCCGACAACCTCGGCAAGAAGGTCACAATGATCTTCCCCGACTTCGCTTTCGGTCACGATCACCGCGATTTCTTCTCTGCCGCGATCGAAGAGCAGGGTGGTCAGGTTCTCGAAAAGATCGCTATTCCGCCGACCGAAACCAGCTTTACAAAGTATTTCCCGCGCATCCCGCGCGATACGGAAGTGATCTATCACGTGATGGTCGGCCCGGCGGTTCTGACCTTCGTGAAGGAAATGGGCGAGTTCTTTGGCAATTCGCGGCCTGAGATTTTCGGCTTTATCGACAGTCTGGAAGCGGTGGACCTGTCCTCCCCCGGTCTGGATTTTCTTGAAGGGACATACTTTTGGGAAGGCAATCCGCGCTACGCGCAGGCTGGCCAGTCCGAGTTCGACGCGGCCTATCGTGCGGCGGTCGGTGTGGACGAAAATGGCGCGTCGATCTCTGACAGCCGCGACGTGTCCACCTATGCCCACATGTTCGGCTGCTGGGAGACGTTGCATGTCATCAAAGCGGGCATGGAAGCGGCGGGCTATCAAGGTCCGGGCGATCGTGCCAAACTGATCGAGGCGGTCGAGGCGATGGGCGAGATGCCGCACAGCCTTGCGCACCCGCAAGGTCCAAAGATGTTCAACGGCAAAACGCACCAGGTCTTCGGCGTGCAATACATCACGCAGATGAAGGGCGGGAAGCTGGAACTCGCGCACACGACCAGCATCGAGGATACGATGTATCCAGATGAGGTCGATTACACGACGATGTCGTTCTGATCGAACTGGCTCGGGCAGGGATTTCCAGCGCCCGAGCCACTCCCGGCGCGGTCTGAACAACGATCTGAAGCACTCGCAAGGCACTCATGGAATTCGGCGCACATCTTATGCTCGCCACGCTGGAAGGCGCGGTTGGGGCGGCGGTTCTGGCCCTGACGGCAGTTGGCTTGTCGTTGGTGTTTGGCGTCATGCGCGTGGTGAATGTGGCGCATGGCGAGTTTTACATGCTGGGCGCGGTGCTGGCATGGTTCGTGACCTCGACGCTGGCAGGCTCGGCGGCGCTGGGCTTTGTGGCGGCGCTTGTGGTGGTTCCTGTGATTGCCGCCGTGGTGGCCATCGCGGCGGACAGGCTGGTGCTGCGACGGCTGAACTATGACCCCGAGGCGACCATAGTGGCGACCATCGGGCTGCTTTACATCATGCAGCAAGTGGCGCTGCTCACTTACGGTCCCGAAGCGCGGCCCGTGGAGCCACCATTTAACAGCCGCATTCTGCTGCCGCTTCTGGATTGGTCGAACGGTTGGCCTTCGCTCTATTACCCAAGCGGATGGGGCGCGCCGTCGATCACCTCTTACAAGCTGTTCGTGATCGGAGCGGCGGCGGCCATTTTGGTGGCGTTCTGGCTTCTGCTCACCCGGTCCAAGTTGGGGCTGGTGATGCGCGCCACGCAACTGGATCAAGAGACGGCGCAGGCCTTTGGTATCCCCGTCGATCGCGTCTATTCGCTGGTCTTTGGGCTGGGTGCCGGACTGGCGGCGCTGGCGGCAGTGCTGATCGTGCCGATCCAGCAGTCGCATTACCTGATGGGGCACGATCCGTTGCTGCTGTCGTTCATCGTGGTGATTATCGGCGGGCTTGGCTCGATCCGGGGCACGC
>CAZPXE010000554.1:0-2599 GCA_964590545.1 uncultured Rhodobacterales bacterium
AGATCATCGGTGATCCTATCGAGCTGGCCCTGAACGCTTTCGAACTGCGCGGTGAACTTGGCGAAGGGCGCGGCGCGGCCAATCAGCTTCTCCCACCAGCTCCGCTTGCGGCGCACGTCCAACTCGGACACGGAAAACCCGCGAATGGTCGTCACGATGGTCCGCAGACTATCTCCCGCAGGCCCCACATCCTTGTTGCGCACATCGGCCAGCATTGCTTGGCTGATCTCTTGCAACTCGGCCTGCGCGGCAGAGCCGAAGGCGACGATGGAATTGGTGTCGCCCATGTCGATCTCGTCCATGCGGCGGCGGATTTCGGCCCCCACGGGCGCATCGGCCTGTTCCAGCGGAACAATTGCCCCCGCATCCATCGGTTCGGGCAGGGTCACGGCGGTGACTTCTTCGATCTCGGCCAGAGCGGTTTCGGCCTTTTGGCGCACTGTTTCGGACATAGGGATCTCCCTTTGCTGATCCTCGTTAATCTTCGTCTTTCAGGCGCACCCCTTCGCGGGCCAGCCTGTCGCGCAGCACGTCGATTTCAATCGTCAGATCGCTGCGGTCTTCGACCAGCAGCTTGCGCGTGCGGGCCGAGAAATTGTCGGTCATGTCTTCGAGCAAAGCGGCGTAATCCTCGCGCGCTTTGGCGTCCTTGGAGCGGGAATAGATGTCCGCATATTTCGCCGTCGCATCGCGCGCGCCCATCAAATAGACGCCCAGATATTTGCGCGCGGCAGTCAGATCGCGCGGGTCCTCTTCGACAGTGCGGATCAGGTCTCGGGCCACGGTTTTGAACTTTTCAACCGCCTTTTCCATGCCCCGGTCGCCAGAGCGGATGATGGCGTCGCTCATGGCGGCCAGATGCGCCTCGGCCTCATCAACCACGCGCGCGACGCGGCCTTGCTGGAAGGCATCGATCCCCTCCATCCCCTTGTCGCGCATCGGGTCGAGGCCGAAGGTCACAACATGCAGCCCGCCTGCGATAGCCGCAAACAGCGCCGGGGCCAGAACCGGGATACCGTCGGCATGGGCAATCACCGCCGCCGCCGCGCCAAGCCCGGTCAGAACGGCAGAGAACAGTTTGCGCGGGATTGCGGGCCGTTTGGCAACGCGGCGCGCGGTATAGGCCGCCTCTGCCTCAAGCCCGCCGCGCAGTAGCCATGCGCCCAGCGTCCACAGCCCTGCGCCCACCAGCCCGAAGGCCATATCAATCGCGCCGCCCCACAGCGTCGTTGCCACAAGCGGAATCGCGGGGATGAACAGCACATTGGCCTTCGCACCGACGGGCGCCACGCGCTGTTTGTCGAAATGACCATCCTCATGCACAACCGGGTCGCTGCCCGCATCGGGGCTGTACTTGCCGCCATAGCGTTTTGCCATCGTCCTACAGCCCTCCGAGCCAGCCCGTGGCCGTGCCAAACAGCACCACGATCAACGCGGCATAGGTCAGGTTCTGAACTGTTTTCGGCATCTTGGCTGCACCCCCGGATTGCAGCTTACCCCATTTTTCACCGGGGTCTAATCGAAATACGTGTAGCCGCGCACAGGCGCAGGCCACCGCTTAGTGGGGATCAAGTGGAAATTGCGCGGCTTTGCGACAAGGGGGAAAGTCAGGCCGCTTTTCCCCAATCTTCGCCTTGGGCCAGCTTTTGCGCAAGCTCGGTGATATGCGCCACATAGTTCCGCTTGGCCGCATCGCTGGTCGGCATCAGCACATAGGCCTTGGTCGCCGCCTCCGCCTGCCGCATCAGAACGCGCAGCTGATAGGGGCGGATCGCCCCTTCGGTCCGGTTCGCGTGGCGCAGCAGAACGCCCAGATTATTGATCCGCTGGATCATCTCCGGATCGCGCAGCGGGGCGAGCATGCCTTGTATCGCGGCCAGCCGTTCGCTGAGTTGGTTGAAATGCATTACCTCGCGCTCCTGCAGCCGGGGATTGCTGTGCGGCCGCATCTTCCGGCGCATCTGCCGAACACGCCGCACAATCCGGCTGCGCATGCGAAATCCGGCAAGGGCCAGCAGGAGGGTTATCGCGATGACATATTCCATGCCCCCGTCCTGCGCGCGGATGAGGACAAAAATATGGCGCAGTGACGACAGGGTTAACGGCAGGTTAGCGGCGAATTTGGGCGTTTGGTGTCGAAAAACGCTTGTCTATCAGGGGCAACGCGCAGTGAGGCACCCACTTGCCTAGCCAACCAATCGCAGATTGAGTTGATTGCCGCTTATTTTCTGCGCGGTCCGCTTGGCCCGCCCGGTTTGCCATCCGGCACGCCGCGCCCACGCCCCTTGCGCGGCTGCACCTTGCGCCGTTGGGTCGGTTTGCCATCCGGTTGCACGACGGCCTCAATCCCCAATTGGTCACGCAGCACGCGGCGGCGGATTTCCTCGACCGCGCCGGGTTTGAGGGTGCCAAGCTGGAACGGCCCGTAGGACACGCGGATCAATCGGTTCACCGTCAGCCCCACAGCAGACATGGCCCGGCGCACCTCGCGGTTCTTGCCCTCTCGCAGGGCGATCGTGACCCAGGCATTGGCGCCTTGTTGGCGGTCTAGGCTGATCTCCATGGGTTGAAATCGGGTGCCCTCCACCTCGATCCCTTT
>CAZPXE010000555.1:0-2598 GCA_964590545.1 uncultured Rhodobacterales bacterium
TGCGGACAAAGTGCCCTTTCGCTGCGACAACATGAATGACTGCATCACTGGGTTTCGGCGCTATCAAGCAAAGCGACGATTTCCGAGCAATTCTCGATTTGTCCACCACAGCAGTCAGCGATCAAGAACTGGACGAGCGCATTCACACGGGAAAGATTTGCCGCGTAGTGGATTTCACGTTGATGGCGCGTCGCAGTCAGGACTCCCGCGCGTTTGAGCGTGGCAAGATGGCTTGAAAGTGTCGACGGTTTCGTGCCCAGCTGCCGCGAGATTTCCAAGGCTGGCAATCCCTTTGGACCAACTCTGACGAGCAGCCGAAAGGCTGCCAGACGTGTTGGTTGTGCAAGCGCCGCAAAGGCTTCTATGGCAATGTCTTGTTCCACGCTTCGTTATTGCCCGAATTATCAAAGCTTGACAAGACTTCCCCCCTGATCTAGCCAAAAAACACTTCGGCGTTTGCCGAATTGAGAAATGGGAGACGCCTAGATGTCGGGAACCTCAATTACGTCTGAAGTCGATTTTGAGGCAAGCGGAAAGCAGTCAGGATTTCTGCGCCTACCGCACTCTGTTCATCGCTCGGCCTATGGTTGGATTCCGGTTCCCATCACGTCTATTAAGAATGGTGATGGTCCGACGCTGGTCATGATGGCGGGCAATCACGGGGACGAATACGAAGGCCAGATTGCGCTCTCTAACCTCGCCCGCACATTGGAAGCGGGTGATATTCTGGGTCGGTTGATCCTTCTCCCTATGGTCAATGCACCGGCGGCTGAGGCCGGATCGCGCACGTCCCCTATCGATAACGGAAACCTCAATCGCCTATTTCCCGGCAACGCCAGTGGTGGTCCAACTGAAATGATTGCCCACTATATCGAAGAGGTCTTAATGCCATTGGCAGACTATTCGGTTGACTTGCATTCTGGTGGCACCTCGCTTTTCTATCCGCCGACGTTACTCCGTGGACAGGGCCATAGTGCCGAAGAGACAGCGGCTTTGATCAGCCTTCAGGGCGCGTTTGATTTGCCCTACGCTTGGGTGTTTACCAGCGGCGGTGGGCGCAGCAGCACCGCGCGCACAGCGATGGGAGCCGCCAACCGGAAGGGTGTGATCAACGTCATGGCCGAACTTGGCGGCGGCGGTGAGGTCACGCCTGATATACTGAAACGCACCGAACGGGGGCTGCGCCGCATTATGCACAGTCTCGGGATGTTGCCAGAGTATGTGCCCGACCAAGCGCAAGGCACGCGCGCGCTGAATGCGAAAGGGTCGATCTATACCTATGCGGCGGGTCTGTTTGAGCCCTTGAAATCTATCGGTGAGGATGTCGCCGAGGGCGAGCTTGTCGGCCTGATCCATCACCCGGATACACCTGACGCAGAGCCGGACAAGATCACCTCCCCCTATGACGGGATCGCACTGTGTAGGCGCGCCATGGCGCAGGTCCTGCGCGGAGACGCTGTCTATCAAATTGCCACTGATGCCGAACCGCGCAAGGATCTTGAATGAGTGCGCATCCCGTTTCCCTTGCCGACATCCGCTCGGCTCAGGTCGCCCTTGCGGGAGTTGCCCTGCGCACACCTGTGCTTGAAAACCCTGACGTCAATGAAGCGCTTGGCGGACGGTTGTTGCTGAAGGCAGAGAACTTCCAACGCACCGGCGCGTTCAAGATACGGGGCGCGTATCATCGGATTTTGAACCTGACCCCCAAGGAACGCGATTGCGGCACGGTGAGCTATTCGTCAGGAAATCACGCCCTTGGTTTGGCACGCGCCGCGCAACTGTTGGATTCCTCTGCTGTTATCGTCATGCCAAGCGATGTGCCAAGCGCAAAGATGAACGCAGCCCGTGCCCTTGGCGCAGAGATTGTGACCTTTGACCGTGACACAGAGCACAGCGCTGATGTGGTGGCTCGAATAAGATCGCAGACTGGTCGTATCGAAGTCCCGCCAAGCGCCCATGGTCAGGTTCTGGCTGGGGCCGGAACTGCTGCCCTGGAATTATTCGAAGATGCGCCCGTGCTGGACGCAGTCCTAGTGCCATGTGGCGGTGGCGGGCTGACAGCGGCAACAGCTGTCGTCATGGCCGAAGCCTCGCCCCGAACCCAAGTCTATGCAGCTGAGCCGGCTTTGTTTGATGACACAGCGCGTTCCCTTGTGGCAGGCAAACGCCTCGCCAACCCCGTGGGCCAACGCACGATCTGTGATGCGATCATGACGCCTATGCCAAACGAGATGACCTTTCCGATCAACCGCGCGCTGCTTGCAGGCGGTGTGACGGCCAGCGACGCAGATGTGCGATACGCGATGCGCTTTGCCTTTGAGCATTTCAAAATTGTTGCGGAACCCGGCGCGGTTGTTGGTCTGGCCGCCATTTTGAACGGGCAAATCGCAATAAGGAACAGGACGGTTGCAACGATTATTACGGGCGGAAACGTCGATCTCGCGCGGTTCACAACGCTCACTGGAGACATTCAATGACACTTGAACGACGCCTCACGGCAGAATGGTTGGGGACATTTTCACTGCTGGCGACCGTCATCGGCTCGGGCATCATGGCCGAACGGTTAGCAGGCGGAAACGTCGCCATTGCGCTTTTGGG
>CAZPXE010000556.1:0-2586 GCA_964590545.1 uncultured Rhodobacterales bacterium
CGCGAGACCATTGCCGCCGAAGACATCCTGCACGATATGGGCGCGTTCTCGATCATCGCCTCGGACAGTCAGGCCATGGGCCGGGTGGGCGAAGTGATCATCCGCACCTGGCAAACCGCGGATAAGATGAAGAAACAGCGCGGACGGCTCTCCGAAGAAACGGGAGAGCACGACAATTTCCGCGCGAAACGCTATGTGGCGAAATACACGATCAACCCGGCGATTGCGCATGGGATCAGCCACGAGATCGGCTCAATCGAGGCAGGCAAGCGCGCCGATCTTGTCCTGTGGAACCCGGCGTTTTTCGGTGTGAAGCCGGAAATGGTGTTGCTGGGCGGCACGATTGCTTGTGCCCAAATGGGCGATCCGAATGCCTCTATCCCGACGCCGCAGCCGGTTTACACACGGCCCATGTTTGGGGCTTTTGGGCGCTCGGTCGAGCGGTCTGCGGTCACCTTTGTCTCCGAAGCCGCGCAGGCCGAAGGGATCGGCAAAGCGCTGGGGCTGGCGAAGGAGACCGTCGCGGTGCAGAACACGCGCGGCATCGGGAAGTCGGCGTTGAAGCTGAACGATGCGACACCGGAGGTGGAGGTGAACCCGGAAACCTACGAGGTGCGCGCGGATGGCGAGTTGCTGACCTGTCAACCTGCGGAAGAGTTGCCGATGGCGCAGCGGTATTTCCTGTTTTGAGGGGCGAAGATACATCAATTGAAGGTAAAAAGGGCGGGGGCTTTTCCCCCACTCGAGGCCGGGGGCCGTCCTCAGTTCTGCTGGCCACAGCGGTTGGTATTGCCCTCACCACCACCGCACAAGCCGCCTGCCCCACAGGCGCGGACCTAAAAAACGGCATCCTCGTCAAAAACTCCGTCGGGAACACCGAACTCCACCGCCGCACCACGCCGAACAACATCCAGATCACCGTGACTTTCGACGATGGCGACGGCTCGGTGCTCGACATGCTGCACGGCATTTACATGGTGCAAGCCATTGATACCGAACAAGGTGTGCTGAAACTTTCGACCCGTGTTCGGCTGGTGTCCCGCGCCGCGACACGCGCGTGGATCGCCCCTAAGCCCAACGCCCAGTGGCGCAACCCGGCCCGCAAAGGGGGTGGCTCCGCACAATCCGGTCCCGTAAAACAGATGAAAATCGGCGCGTGCCAGTATAACAGTATCGAAGTCGCCCTGCGCTATTCCGATGATCCGACCTATTGGGAAAGCTATGCTTATTTGCCCGACCTCGGCATCGGCCTGCTGGTCGGCTCGGATGACGGCACAACCCGCGAACGCTATCGTTACACCGCAATTTCAAAACACTGACGCAAACAAACACCCATGCACCAAACGCAAACCGGACATATCAAACCAGCATTTCTGCATCGCAGCATGAGTTGCTATATGGAAGCCAAGGGAGGGAACCTAATCAACTCTAACGAGGTTTCCAATGGCACAGACAACTACAAACACACCCGTCTTCTTCAGCGCACCCGGCCTGATCTCTGCGTTCTTTCGCAAGATCTGGGATGGTCTGGTGTTCATCGGCGAAAACTCCGCCCGCGCCCGCATGGTTCAGGAAATCTCCTGGATGACGGACGAAGAACTGGAGCGCGCAGGCATCACCCGCGCCGATCTGGTCAAGCGCGTCTTCTCGGACAGCTTTCACATCTAAGCCGCGCAATCGGGGGCCGCATATGACGGCCCCACGCATTGCTTACAGCTATCACGACCATGCCCATGGCGATGCCGTGGGCGAGGTTCGTTTGACCTACGAAGATCGCTTCCTAAGGCGCAAGATGTTGCGTCTTGTGGGAGGCGGTTCCGTATTGGTCGACCTGCCCAAAACCACCTCGCTGGATCATGGCGGGGTGTTGGTGCTTGATGGGGGCGCAGAAATAACCGTCACCGCAGCGCCCGAACCGCTGCTGGAGGTGCGGGGCGAAAAACTGCACCGCCTCGCCTGGCATATCGGCAACCGCCACACCCCCTGCCAGATCGAAGGGGATCGCCTGTTGATCCAGCGCGATCACGTCATTCGCACCATGCTGGAACATCTTGGCGCGACACTGGCCGAGATCGATGCGCCCTTTACCCCCGAAGGCGGGGCCTATGGTCATGGGCGCACGCACGCGCATGAACATGGGCACTCGGCGCACACCCATTCGCATTCAAACGAACATCACGATCATGAGCACTGATCCCACGCTCATCCTCGCCCAATGGATGTCCCCCGCCTTTCCGATCGGGGCCTTTGCCTTTTCCCATGGGCTGGAAGCCGCCATCGAAGACGGACGGCTGAGCGATGCGGCGCAGGTGCAGGATTGGCTTGAGGCTTTGCTGACGACCGGCAGCGGAATCAATGACGCCATATTCCTCGCCCACGCTTACCGCGCCGATGAAGCGGAACTGGATGACCTCGCTGACCTGTGCTGTGCCTTCTGCGCCAGCGCCGGGCGGCTACTGGAAACGAAAGAACAAGGCGCCAGCTTCGCCCGCACGGTGCGCGATCTGCACGGGCTGGACCTCGCGCCGCTCCCCTACCCCCTTGCCGTGGGCCGCGCCGCCGCGCTGATGGGCCTGCCGTTGGAGC
>CAZPXE010000557.1:0-2585 GCA_964590545.1 uncultured Rhodobacterales bacterium
GAAGTGTCTGAGCGCGATCACTCTTCTTTGCGCTACGTGATTTACGCCGGCGCTCCGATGTATCGGACAGATCAGATCAAGGCGCTTGAAGTGCTTGGCCCCGTACTTGTCCAATACTTCGGATTAGGCGAGGTGACAGGGAATATCACAGTTCTGCCCCCACATGAGCATTCCGCGACTGACGATACACGAAA
Source organism: uncultured Rhodobacterales bacterium (assembly GCA_964590545.1). Classification (GTDB taxonomy): domain Bacteria; phylum Pseudomonadota; class Alphaproteobacteria; order Rhodobacterales; family Rhodobacteraceae; genus Aliishimia. The sequence goes on from CAZPXE010000557.1 coordinate 195, forward strand.
CGGCACTTGCGGCTTTCCTCGCACAGGTATTCAGGTCGAAATCCAAAATCAGGCGGGCGCGCCCTGCGCTGCTGGCGAAACAGGGGAAATTTGTGTCACGGGTCCGGCGGTCTTTGCAGGCTACTGGCGCAACCCTGATGCGAATGAAAAGAGCTTTCGGGATGGGATGTTTCGGACCGGCGATTTGGGTCACATGGACGCCGAAGGATACGTCTACATAACCGGGCGCGAGTCTGACATGTATATCTCGGGCGGCTCAAACATCTATCCGCGCGAGATTGAAGAGAAACTGCTGTTACATCCTGATCTATCAGAGGCAGCGGTCTTTGGAATGCCGGATCCGAAATGGGGTGAAATCGGCATCGCCGTTGTCGCACCGCATGCCGGGTCCGACGTCTCGCCCGAGGTGGTGGCCGATTTCTTGAGCGATAAAGTCGCCTCCTACAAGATGCCAAAGGCGATTCATGTCTGGGATAAAATCCCAAAATCCGGTTACGGAAAAATGGCCAAAAGGCTGGTGCGCGCAGAATTGGAACGCCGACAAGAGGCGGGCGAATTGTGATGCAAAGCGTCGTTCATCCGGGCGCGGTGCGCCAAAGCCGTATGGATTTGGCCGCATGTGCGGGGCGCGAGATTGAGGTCACACTCGCCGCCGATATCCCGCTTGAAGATGCTGTCGCGCAGGCTTTGGCCCCGCTGGGTCTGGATAGCGCGTGGCTAGAGATTGAAAACGCGCCCGTCACAACGATGCGATATGTGATCCCTGCGCAGGCCCCGGACAACAGCCATGTTGCTTGGTACTCTGCTCCGAGAGGTTTTGAAGAAGGTCAACTTGATCACCTTGGCATGATCGTTGGCCGCCATGGGGGCGCTTCGTTTTTGCATGGTCACGGGACGTGGACACCTAAGGGCGGCGCACAGGCAATGGGGCACATACTTGCACCGCAGACCCAGCTTGCGACGCCTGCAAAAGCGCGCGGCGTCGGGTTGAACGGCGCGCAGTTTGATCGCCGTGCAGATGCCGAGACGAATTTCGAATTGTTTCAAGTGGATCAGCTGGCGCGCACCGATGACGATGCCTTTGCGGCCCTTAGGCTCTTGCCCAATCAGGACTTTGCGACAGCATTGGATGGCGCTTGCGCAACGCTTGGCTGGTCTGCTGCAAAAGTTCAGGGCATCGGCAGTGTCCACACGCCCAAGTTCGAAGATGGGCGAGTCCTAAACAGTATGCCAACCGAATTTCTTGTCCTTGATGCAACCGCCGGAAGAGGCGGGCAGGGGCCCGAGATCATCGTCGTGGGAACCGATGGTGAAGACATTCTTTCGGGGCGTTTGTCCCGAGGAGAAAACGCGATCCTTGTGACCGCGGAGCTGGTTCTCAGTCGGATGACTGTAGATCGATAGAAACTAAGGGAGGAATAGTTTTGAAAACTTGGAAAATGATAACGGGTGCATCTGCGCTTGTAAGTGGGCTTGCCGTTGGTGCAGCGCAAGCTGAGACTTTGGACATGCAAGCCTATGTTCCAAATTCACTGCCTGTGCTGGGTTCAGCCGGGGTGGCATTGGGCGAGCGGGTCGAACGGTTGACCGGCGGCGAAGTAAAGATTGTGTACCACAATCCGGGCGAACTCGCGCCCACGAACGAGATCTGGGATGGTGTATCCACTGGGGCGATCACCGCCGGTTGGTATACACCCGGTTTGGCCGAAGGCGTGATCCCGGCTGCGCCACTCTTTACGGCCTTCCCATTTGGCCCAGGTGCGGTTGAATATACTGCATGGTGGTATAATGGCGGTGGTAAGGAGCTTTGGGCGGAACTTTCAGAGCCTTTTGGCATTCACTCAGAGCTGTGCGCGATGTTGGCCCCCGAAGCCTCTGGCTGGTTCAATGAGCCGATCAACTCGCCAGCAGACCTTGAAGGGCTAAAGATGCGGGTCTTTGGTCTGGGCGCAGCGGTCATGGAAAAGCTGGGCGCACAGGCACAGTCCATGGGTGTTGGTGACACGATGACCGGGCTTAACCTTGGCACGCTTGACGCGGCTGAAATCAGCTTTCCTGCCATCGACCTGATGCTGGGACTGCAAGAGCATGCGAAACACTACTACTTCCCCGGTTGGCACCAGCAGTCGTCGCTGATCACGTTCATCGTCAACAAAGACGTGTGGGACGGCATGGAAGATCAACATCGTGCAGCCATCCAAGAAGTCTGCGCGGCCAATGTTGCAACCACGATTGCTGAAGGTGAATCGATCCAGCTTGAGCCACTGGCCAGCCTCGAAGAACAGGGTGTCACCGTTCACAAATGGTCGGACGATATGCTTGGTGCCTTCTCTGGTGCTTGGGATGAAGTTGTCGCAGATCGCGCGGCTGCCGACGCGGACTTCAAGCGGG
>CAZPXE010000558.1:0-2584 GCA_964590545.1 uncultured Rhodobacterales bacterium
GCACTTTGATGTACGCGTATGCCGTGCTGCTGCCCGAAATGGCCAAAGACCTTGGACTGACCCTGTCTGAAGTGTTCGGGGTGCTGTCATTAGGTCTGTTTTTCGGCGGGCTGGTCTCGCCCATTGCTGGAAAGCTGGTCGACCGTTTCGGTGGCAGGTGGGTCATGACCATAGGCTCGGTTGTGGCCAGTCTTGCGCTGATGGCAATGAGCTTCGTCGAGGGCCGGTTCAGTCTTTTTGTGCTCATCCTGCTGTCTGAGGGCGCGGGTATGTTTGTGCTTTATAACGTCGCTTTTGCGAGCGTGGCGCGCCTCGACTTGCGCGTCCCGCCGCAACGCTCGATCTCGGTGATCACGCTTTTTGGGGGGGTGGCCTCGACGATTTTCTGGCCGCTTACACTGGCACTGTTCAACCGCTTCGGATGGGAGGTAACTTGGGTGATCCTTGGCCTCAGCACATTGATCATCTGCACCCCGATCCATTTCTTCATTCTGCGCAGGCCAGACCGCAGACCCGACGCCCCCAAGCCGGACAATGCCCCGGATTGGCCGGAATTGACTGGCAGGCCGCGCAAACAGGCGATGCTCTGGATGATCATCTCTTTTATCTTTTCGGGCTACTTGATGGGCGCGGTGATGACGCTTTGGGTGACCAATGTGCAGGATTTGGGCCATACCGCCGCCATGGCCGCCTTGGCCGGCGCGGTCATCGGTCCGTTCAAGACCGTGGGCCGGTTTTTCGAGATGCTGGTCAGCCGCAATATGTACCCGCTGGTGACCTATGCGCTTAGCCTCGGGCTCATGCTGTCGGGCTTTGCGGTGCTACTGACCATCGGCTTCACGCTGCCGGGCGTGATGTTGGCAGCGGCGCTGTACGGCATGGGCGACGGGATCAAGACCATCGCGCGGGGCACACTACCGCTGGCGTTGTTTGGGGCCAAAGGCTACGGCGCAAGGCTTGGGTGGATTTCGTTTGTGCAAATGGGGATCAACGCCTCCGCCCCGTTTGCTTTTGCTTGGGCCACCCAGACCTATGGCGGTTGGTGGTCCTTTGCTGTCATGACGCTGTGCCTTTGCTGCGCCATTGTGACGTACACAATGATCCCTGACCCAAGGAAGCTGCAAGATGACCCCGCTCAAGATCGGCGCCTGCCTGAAAACACCTGAAATTGCAGAGCATCGCGACTGGTTGTTCGATACGGCCCGCGATATCGAATTGCAGGACTTCATGAGCCATGCGGCTTTGTCCACCGAGTTTGAAGACCGCATTTCCGCAGCCATTTCCGCCCTTGACGGTCATGAGGGGCGCGTCGGCATTCACGGCCCCTTCGAAGGGCTCGACATCGACAACAAGGATGCCGAACTCCGCCCGATGATAACCGCGCGGTTTTTGAAAGCCCTTGAAGCGGCCGACCGGGTTGGTGCCCGCCAAATGGTCATGCATTCGCCTTTTACGGCTTGGTACCAGAACAACATTTTCAGCTTCCCCGGCTATGCCGAGAAAAAGCTTGCCCGCATTCACGAAATTTTGGGCCCTGTGGTGCGTGCGGCTGACGAAAAGGGCATCACGTTGGTAATCGAGAACATTCAGGACGTCCGCCCCGAAACGCGCCGCGCGATGGTGGATAGCTTTGGGTCAAGCGCGATTGCGCTGTCCATCGATACGGGCCACGCTCAGCTGGCCCGGCGCATGGCCGGCGCGCCGCCGGTCTCGGATTTTGTCGCCGATGCAGGCGCGCAGCTGGCGCATGTCCATCTGCAAGACGTTGATGGCCACGCCGACCGGCACTGGGCCCCGGGTGAGGGTGAGATCGAATGGACCGCCGTCTTTCGCGCCTTGGCCGCGTGCGAAGGTGATCCGCATCTGGTTCTGGAGCTGCGCGATAAGGCCGACATCCCCAAGGGCTTCGGCGCGCTGCGCGACCTCGGGCTGGTCGTTTGACATGCCCGCAGCATGACCGAGATCCCCGTACTGGATTCAGATCGCCTGACGCTACGCCCCATGAGTTTCGCGGATTGGCCCGATTGTGCGGCTTGTCTGCAATCGGAACGGGCGCGCTACATGGGCGGTCCGCTTAGAATTCCAGCAGCGTGGGGGATGTTGACGAAATTGCCATTTTCTATAGACACTTATGACGCTTTTCCTCGTCGAGAATGCCACTTGGCTTAGGTTCGGAACATGCCTGTCACGGTTCCACATTGCCGGTGCTCAGCCACGCCGCTTGCCGAACCTCAAACACCCCAATACCGTCATCTTAATGTTACACTCAGGCGGGGGTGCCATGACATACTACATCGCAGAATTAGACGAGGCGCATGGGATTGCCGCCATCTGGATCAAGGAAAAAGGGGCGCGTGGACCCAGCGTTTTTGACCCCAGCAAACACATTTTTGATACGGACAAAACTTCGGGCTTCATCGGCGCACCAAAAGCAAAGATCGAAAATTGGATTGCCCGCGCAACGCGCAGCGCCCAGCGTCCCCTGAACACGTAACATCAACCAACCGCTGTTCTATAGCGCAACTGAGAGTGTGACGGCGTCGGGCATCCATTCCCGCGCGAGCGCGTCCTCGTGGCGCGTTGC
>CAZPXE010000559.1:0-1297 GCA_964590545.1 uncultured Rhodobacterales bacterium
CCTGAAATTCGCCGTTGCTGGTCCGCGCTTTGCACTCGCCCCCCATGACATCGCCTCGGTCTTTCCGCCCAAGAACGCGGACGGAGATTTCACCCAGACCCTGCCGCATGTCATGCTCACCCGCGCCAGCCTGCCATGGGAGCGCACCGCGCTTGCGCCGGGCAGTGGCGTGGGGCCGGACGACACCGCGCCGTGGCTCGCGCTGCTGGTTTTCACCGAAGAGGAAATCGCCAAGCACACCAAGGTCGTCAAAGCGGGCAGCCTGACCAAAACGCCCGGCCAAGTGCGTTTTCCGCCCCTGCCTGCGGAGGCGACGGATGATGCGAACCAGCCCACCTATGTGCTTGATCTGCCGCACGCTTTGGCCGAAGCCGTGCTGCCGACGATTGGCGAAGTGGAGCTGCTGAGTTCGGTGCGCAGCGTGAATGGCACAGGCAGCCGCGCCATCGTCGTGGCGAACCGGATGTGCCGCGCAGGCCATCGCCATGTGGCGCATTTGGTCTCGCTGGAGGGGCAGTATCGCGACGTGGGAACGGGAGGAGACCGCCGCACGCGCTTTGCCCATTGGTCCAGCCAAACGCGCACGCGGCAGGTCCGGCTCATCAGCCTCGCGCGGTGGAGCTTTCATTGCAGCGCGAACCACGGCGACTTTGGCAAAATCCTTGGCGATGTGACGCCGAAACGGCTGAGCTTGCCGTCTACAAACCTTGGCAAAGCCAAACCCGCGGTCGAGGCGGGGGCGGTGCCGCTCGCGCATCTGCGGGCGAGCGGAGACAACACCGCGTCGTGGTATCATGGCCCGCTCGCCACAGCGGTACATCAGCCGAACCTGTTGCTGCCCGTGCGCCATGCCGACGCGCTGCTGCGCACGGATTTGGCCACGGGGCTGGTCGATATCTCCTATGCCGCCGCGTGGGAGCTTGGCCGCCAACTGGCGCTGGCGGACCCGAAAGTCGGCCCGCCCTTGTTCCAGTGGAAACGCCGGGTTCAGCATGCGGCCCAAGCCAGCAAGATGCAGGCCGAACATGGGGCGGTCGGTGCGCGCAGCCACCCGCCGGGGCCATTCCCCCTGACCGATTGGTTCGCCAACGCATTGGGCAAGCTGGCGGCGGTGCCTTGGACCTACCTTTTGCCTGATCCTAAGCTGCTGCCCGTGGAGTCTGTCGCGTTCTTCCGCATGGATCCCGACTGGATGGACGCCCTTTATGACGGTGCGTTCAGCATCGGGCGCACAGGGGCGCGGCAAATGAGCGAGGACGCTATCCAGCGCGCCGCCATACCGCCGCCGCAGCCGCGC
>CAZPXE010000559.1:1307-2570 GCA_964590545.1 uncultured Rhodobacterales bacterium
CCCCGGGGGAGCGACCAGCAAGACCCCGAACACCGCCGCCGCAGCCGCGCTCGGGCCTGCTGCTGCGCTCGCGTGCGGTGACGGGCTGGCCGGATATGATCGTGGACGGGTTCGATGCGCAGGGCCAATCGCTCGGCGCTCCGGTCCGGTTTGAGCGGATGGGGGAGGGCATTTTGCTGGTCCTCTTTGACGGTATGATCGCGCGGGCGGAGGCGCACCTGCACCCACAAGCCATGCATTTCGGCTTCGGCCCGCATCACAACAGCGTCGCGGCCTTGCCGCTGCGCAGCACTGGCAAGCGGGTGGCCAATATCTGCGATTTGCAGCTTCAGGGGCTTGCTGGCGATCTGGGCGTGACCACCTCTCGCGCCTTTGCGCAGGTGATGATCGACCGGGTGCCCAAGGTGATTTTTGAAACGGGGGACCAGACATGAAGGCCTTGGTTGTTCCCAACCGCGTTGACGCGATCCGCCTGACGCGGGCGCAGCAAGTGACGGGCCCGCTTTCGGATTTCGAAGTTTTGCCGTGGTTTGACGGGCAGCGCGACCATTCCAGCCCCACGCCTTATCTCGCCTCGGCCATCAATGCCGAGCCCTTCGCCGACCATTCATATTGGCTGGAGCCGGGGGTGCATCTGCATTGGACATTGCCGGATGGGCTGACGCGAGGCGCCACGACCCAAGCGCCGGACTACCCGATTCAAGTGGACGAGTTGTGGTTCCCCGCCGTGCCCAACCGATGGCTGGTGCTGCGCGAAGGTGGCAAGCCTGCTGCGTGGCTGGTCGAAAGCGATTACGTCCATACCGCGCCGGACCCCGCCACGGGTGCGCACCGCCCGGTGGCCAATCGCCCGAACCTGCGCGCGGTGGCCTACCCCAATGCCGCGCAACGCGCAGGCGCGCCGCCTTATCTGTTCCTTGGTCGCCAAATCCCGCTGAACTCAAACGACCTGCACCCGTCGGGCGAGGACACCGCTGCGCGGCCTGAAAACCTACTGGCGCATTACGGTCCGCCGCTGACTGCGCTGGGCCATGGTGATCCGGGTTTTGCCACCCATTACCCCACCTGCCGCAGCCTGTTCGGCCTGCATGATCCCACCCCGCCTGCGGGCCCGGTTACCTATCACGTCTATGGCTGGTATGCCGAGCGCGCCGATGACCCGCTGCCTGCCGCCCTCGCCACGATCAACGGCGATGCCAAACGCGCGCTGTCGGTTTTGTCGCGGATGCCTGAGGCTGATCTGGGGCGCTGGGTCTTTACCCA
>CAZPXE010000560.1:0-2564 GCA_964590545.1 uncultured Rhodobacterales bacterium
AGGAGGGCCTGCGCTCTCCCGGTCGGGACTGTCGTGTTTCCTATCGGAAACTTATGCGGATCAGATCCTTACATCAAGTCAAGTTTGGTGAGGTGGTGAAGATTTCGTTCACCACCTCACGGCCTGTTTACCCAAACACCCGCGTCAGCGCGCCATCCACGGCAGTGATGATCCCGTCAATATCGTCCTTGTTGGAAATCAGCGGCGGCGAGAAGCACAGCGTGTTGTTCCGCCCCGGCAGCGAGCGGTTCGTCGCGCCGATAATCACCGCCTGCGACATACAATCGGCCACAACCGCCTGCACCTGCTTTTCGGCCATCGGCTCCTTTGTCTCGCGATCCGCGACCAGTTCCGCGCCAAGGAACAGACCTTTGCCGCGCACATCGCCGATCACAGCGTGCTTGTCCTGTAGCGCGCGCAGCTGGTCCATCATGTAATCGCCCATGGCGACTGTGTTGCCCAGCAGGTCCTCATCCTCGATGATGCGCATATTCTCCAACGCCGCCGCCGGGCCAGCCGTGCAGCCGCCAAAGGTGGAAATGTCGCGGAAATAGTTCATCGGGTCACTGTCGTCGTCCTTGAACATGTCAAAGACCTCGTTCGTGGTCGCAAGGCAGGAAATCGCCGCGTAACCCGACGCCACACCCTTCGCCATCGACACCATGTCGGGCTGGATGCCGTAATGCTGATAGCCGAACCATGTGCCCGTGCGGCCCACGCCGCAGACAACCTCGTCGATATGCAGCAGGATGTCGTATTTCTTGCAAATCTCCTGCACGCGCGGCCAGTAGCCGTCTGGTGCTTCGATCACGCCGCCGCCCGCGGTCACAGGCTCAAGGCACAGCGCGCCGATCGTGTCCGCGCCTTCGCGCAGGATCACTTCCTCGATCTGGTTTGCGGCCCATTCGCCGTAATTCTGCTCCGGCGCGCCGTCCTGCTCGTGCTTGCGGTATTCCAGACAATGCGGCACGCGGATGAAACCGGGCGCGAAGGGGCCATACTGGGCGTTGCGCTCGTCCTGCCCGCCCGCCGACATCGTCGCCAGAGTGGAGCCATGGTAATCGCGGTCGCGGTAGAGGATCTTATGCTTCTTGCCGCCATAGCGCTTATGCGCGATCTGGCGCACCAGTTTGAACGCTTTCTCATTCGCTTCCGACCCTGAATTCGCATAGTAAACGCGGTCCAGCCCCGGCATCTTCGAAATCAGCTTTTCGGCAAACAACGCCCCGGGGATCGTGCCCACGGTGCCGCCGAAAAAGTTCATCTTCAGAATGGCATCATGCACGGCCTTGGCGATGGTCTCGCGCCCATAGCCCACATTGACGGTCCAGACCCCGCCGGAAACACCATCAATATGCTCGACCCCGTGCTGGTCCCAGACCCGCGTGCCCTTGCCCTCAACGATGATCTTCGGGTCTTTGCCGTTGAAGAACGGGTTGTGCTGCAACAGGTGGTGCCAGACATTCGCGCGGTCAGCTTCGATCACGCGGGAAAGGTCGTTCTCATTGAAGTTGCCGTCCATCATGGCAGGGCCTCCGGGGTCAGATAGGGGTAAGCGCCCGCGCTGAGTCGGGCCGGAAATCTTAAAATTAATATGGCAGGAATTCTGGAGCTGGTCTTAGGGCCAGATGGCGGTGTGAAGTCGGGCCAGTTTAGGGTCGAATTGCCTTTGGCAATCCGACCAGGGCGAGGGGCCAGCCCCTCGCGCTCCCCGGGATATTTCTAGCACAAAGAAAGGAAGTGCTTTTGGGCTTTATGTGGTCTCTTCGGCGTCCATCACTTTGCGGGCCACACGGAAACACTCCAGCGATTGCGGGACGCCGCAATAGATGCCGACCACATGGATAATTGCGCGGATTTCTTCCCAGCTAACACCGTTATTGCGCGCGCCGCGGCAGTGGATTTCCCATTCGTGCATTTTGCCGAGCGCGCCGATCATGCTGAGGTTCATCATCGAGCGGGTCTTGGCGTCGATCACATCGTCGCCCCAGCCAAAGCCCCAGCACCACGCGGTCATTGCTTCTTGGAAGGGGCGGGTGAAGTCATCGGCAGCGGCGAGGTTCTTTTCTACATACTCCGCGCCTAGGGTGGATTTGCGTTGCTCCAGCCCCTTAAGGAACAGGTCTTCGTCGAACAGGCTCATGTCAGTGTCCTAACTTGATGGTGGTTTTCCATGACGCGCTCAGCCAAGCTTGATCGCGATATTTTTGGTTTGCACGTAGTTCCAAAGCGCCTCGCGCCCCTTCTCGCGGCCATAGCCCGATTTGCCATAGCCGCCGAACGGGGTTTCCACGCCGCCCGCGTACCATTCGTTGACAAACACTTGGCCCGCGCGGATTTGGCGGGCGGCATTCATGGCGCGGTCGACGTCCTTGGTGAATACACCGCCAACCAACCCGTACTCCGTGGAATTGGCGATTTCGATAGCTTCCGCGTCGCTGTCGAAGGACAGCACCGAGAGCACCGGGCCGAACACCTCCTCGCGCGCTATGGTCATCTCTGGCGTGATATCCGCCAGCACTGTCGGTTCCAGAAACGCCCCCGGTTGGTTCATCTTGCGCCCG
>CAZPXE010000561.1:0-1984 GCA_964590545.1 uncultured Rhodobacterales bacterium
AGCGATGGACTTATCCACACCCGCCGCTTCGATGTAATACCGCCCCATAAGCCCTTGAAGTTCCGGGAATTCATAGACCATTTCCGATGACAGATCGGCCTTGGCGAGCTTCGCCGCCTGCTCTGCCTGATCGGGGTCCGCGCCGACCACGGGGGCCAATTCACGCGATAGCGCCGCGATGCGGTCGATTTGTTCCGCTACAGTGCCCAGCTTGTTATGGAAGGTCACGTTTTCAAGCGCTTCGCGCCAGACCTTAAAGTCATCCCCAGCCGTCGCGACGCGTAAATCATTCTCCCAGAAAAACTTCGCATCCGCCAGACGCGCTGACAAAACCTTCTCATTGCCTGCCAGAATGGTCGCGCCATTGTCGGCAGTTTCGCGGTTGGCAACCGTGATAAACTTCTCGATCCGCCCCGTCTTGGTATTGCGCACAGAGAAGAATTTCTGGTGCTCTTTCATCGAGGTTTGCAGCACCTCGGGCGGCAATTCGAGGAAGTCCGCGCCAATGTTGCCCATCAACACCATGGGCCATTCGACCAACCCGGCGACCTCAGCCAGCAGCCCGCGATCCTCGACCACTTCAAGCCCTTGAGCGAAGGCCAGATTGGTCGCGTCGTTCCAGATCGCCTCGGCCCGCTCGGCAGGGTCCAGCATCACGAACGCGCGCTTGAGCTTCGCGCTGTAATCGTCGAAATTCGTGACAGAAAACCGCCCCGGCGCCATGAAGCGGTGGCCTTCGGTACTGTCCCCGGCGGTGAAACCGTCCACAGACATATCCACAGGCGTCGCGCCCGCCTCGTCACTCAGAATGCACAGGATCGACTGCAAAGGCCGCACCCAACGCAGCGACCCGGACCCCCAGCGCATCGACTTGGGCCACGGGAAGTTGCGGATCACATCTTCGAGCACCTCGGCAATGATCTGCGCCGCCGGACGGCCCGGTTTTTCGATCACAGCGAACAGGACATTGCCCTTTGGCGTCTCGCGCTCCTCGACCTGATCGCGGGTCAGGCCCGCGCCGCGCAGAAAGCCTTCAATCGCCTTGTCGGGCGCATCCGCTTTCGGCCCTTTGCGTTCCTCGCGGCTCGTCGGACTTTCCGCCAGCAACCCCTCCACCGACAGCGCCAGCCGCCGGGGGGTCGAGAACGCGCCCGCACTCGCATAGGTCAGACCGGCCTCGACCAGTCCATCTGTCATGCGCTTTTTCAGGTCCTCAGCGGCGCGGGTCTGCATCCGCGCGGGGATTTCTTCTGAAAAGAGTTCGATCAGCAGGTCGGGCATCGTCAGGTCCTAAATCCAGTCGAGGAAGACACAAGGGCGCGGATAACTTGCCCCGATACGGGAACGCAAGAGCAACAGCGCGGCTTCATTGCTGCGCCGTGGGCAGCGGCGGGCATTCCTCGCCGACCACCGTGCCGTCATAGGCTTTTTCGCCGCACTCGTTCAGCTCATGCCAGATAAAGCCGCGCCCGTCTTCGGTGATCGCTACGATCCGGTCGACGCCGTAATGGACGTTCTTCTGGCCCAGAAAGGCCAGCGCCGTGCCTGTCTCAATCTCCGCCCCAATCGCTTCGGCATCAAAGCAATCGAACCAGTCCGGCGCGTTGCGGGGCGTTGTGACCTCGGACAGCACAAACGTCTCGGTCAGCAGCGGCAGGCTCATATCCGTCTGAAAACACGCCCGAAACCGGATGGGCGAGCTTTCGGCGTCGATGGCTTTGAAGTCGGAATAGGTGATCGGCTCCGGCGCGTCCGAGACCACAGATACAAGCTGCACATTGGCCTCGGGGCCGTCCGGTATTTCTGTGTAGAAACCGTAGATTTGCAGATAGTACAGGGCCGCGCCCCCGAAAAGTCCGATCAACAACAGCCCGATCCCTAAGATTTTACCACTCATGCCGCTGGCTCCGCGCTCCAGCCCCCCGCCCGCGTCTGCACAAACGCATCCGCGCAGGCCTTGGCGAGCGCGCGGACCCGGCCAATA
>CAZPXE010000561.1:1994-2564 GCA_964590545.1 uncultured Rhodobacterales bacterium
CGCCTGCCGTTCGGTGACCGAGATCACCCCGCGCGCGTCGAGCAGGTTGAAGATATGCGAGGCTTTGATGCATTGGTCATAGGCCGGGTGGGCCATCACAATGCGCTTGCCGGTTTTCGGATCATCATGCTCTTGGCTCAGGATCGCGGCGCATTCGGCCTCCGCCTCTTCGAAATGGCGCAGCAGAACTTCGGTATCCGCAACGTCAAAGTTCCAGCGCGCGTATTCTTCTTCGGTCTGTTTGAACACGTCGCCATAGGACAGCGCGATGGGCGCTTGGGGATCGTTGAACGGCATGTCCATCACGTGATCGACGCCAAGGACATACATCGCCAACCGTTCGAGCCCATAAGTCAGCTCGCCCGAAACCGGGTGGCAATCATGACCGCCAACCTGTTGAAAATACGTGAATTGCGACACTTCCATCCCGTCGCACCAGACTTCCCAGCCAAGCCCCCACGCGCCCAGCGTCGGGCTTTCCCAGTCGTCTTCGACAAAGCGAATGTCATGCAACTCCATATCAATCCCGATGGCCTGCAAGGAGCCCAGATACAGCTCCTGCAAATCCGG
>CAZPXE010000562.1:0-2557 GCA_964590545.1 uncultured Rhodobacterales bacterium
ACTTGGATCGATCGCCGGTACACCAGATAAAAAACTCCTAGCGGTTTTTGATATCCTTCAAGAATGGTTCGAAGACCCGGAATTCTATGGCTGCCCATTCATCAACGCGATAGGCGAAGCGACTTCTGGCAACGAGAACCTGCGTGCCGCTGCAAAGGCGCACAAGTCTCACATCAATCTATGGATTCACGCCCAAGCGATGGAACTTGGTCACAAGAACCCCGAAGATTTGGTGCGTAAAATGACTGTCCTGATCGACGGAGCCATTGTCGCCGCACAAGTCACCCGCGACCCAAGTTATTCTAACACAGCACAGCAGCTTTTGGCGGGTAGCTTCAAAAGCTAACCGCGATCGCCTTAGGACGTTTCTTTGCACACTGGCGATGCCTGTCGCTCTGTTGATCCGAGTTGGCAAGGTTCCAGCTGCGAATAAGTGGCCAAGCTCTTTGCGTCTTCAACATGCGGCGTTTGCTGCTTTGGTTGATCTGGTCTCGAAGCGGATCTCCTAGGCAGTATCGAATGTGACCCAATTTCCCAGCTCTTTGAAGGTTTGCTTTTCAACCCTCAGGTACGGTTCGTTCGCGATTACGAAAAAAGTCCGTTTCACACCCGCGCAGCTCCTCGCTGATGCCGCAAGGCGCGCAAAGCAGACCTTGGATCGTCGAACCGGAACGTCCGTTTCGTCCCGCATAGCCTCGCAAGCCCCTTTTGTGACGACGGATGCCAACCTTCCTCGGGTGGTATCTATAGTGATCCGAGTAGAACCGCGCACTCACGCACCGGGTTCGCGGTCAAACGGTTGCGACCTAGCAAGCGCAGTAAGCCAAGCCGCAGGCGTCAGGGCGCACGCGCTCTGATCCGCACCGTAGGGCGGGGTTCACCCCGCCGCTACCGCCGTCACTTCTCGACCTTCTGCCGGATGCGCCGGATCATCCACCAGACCAGCAGCACCACGGGCAGCGTTACCAGCGCGGTCAAGCCGCCCTTGCTGAGCCCAGTTGCCTGTTGCAGTGGGTACATCAGATAGGACGCCAGCGAGACCGCGTAGTAGCTGATCGCCACCACCGACAACCCCTCAACCGTGCGCTGGAGGCGCAGTTGCAGGTCCGAGCGTTGGTCCATGCTTTCCAGCACCTTCTGGTTCTGGGCCGAGCGTTCCACATCCACCCGTGTCCGCAGCAGGTTGGAGGCGCGGATGGAGCGTTCGGACATCGCTTCAAGCCGCCGCTCAGCCGATTTGACGGTGCGCATCGCGGGCTCGTAGCGGCGCATCATGAACTCGGCAAAACTCTGGCGGCCCTTGAACCGCTCCTCGCGCAGGGCGGTGATGCGCTGGTTCACGATCGCCTCATAGGCCCCGGTCGCGCCAAAGCGGAAAGAGACATCGGCGCATTGTTTCTCCAACTCCGCCGAGATCGACAGAAGCTGATCCAGCGTTTCTTCTGCGCGCACCCCGGCCCCGGCCATCCGACCCATCAGCGCCGTCAGCCGCGCATCCTCATCGTTCAGTTGCGCCCCCATCGTCCGCGCGCGGGCAAAGCCGAGCATGGACATGGATTTATAGGTCTCAATCTCGCACAGACGCTGGACGATCCGCCCGACGCGCCGCTTGCCCGTGTCGTCACCTGCGAAGATTGCGAAGCGCAGATGCCCCGCATTATCGATCCGGAAATCCCCTGCCACGACCGCATCATCCCCCAGAACCCGGCTCACGGCGAGGCTTTCGGGTACAAACCAGTCGTTCAGTTGTGCGTTGATGTCCTTGTCAGACGGGCGCTCAGCGATGCGCAGTAGGATCGAGGTGACGCGCACGCCCGACGCGGCGTCGAGCCAATCTTGCGGAAACACGTCGAATTCATCGGGGTCAAAGGGGCGCTCGCTCAGGCCCGAGGTGAAGGCGGTGTAGGTCACAAATTCGGTGTGCTGTTCCCACTTGATCCAATGCCGCCCGATCTGGCCCGAGTAATGCGTGGCGTCGGGCTGCGGATGCGGTGCGCCGTGGCGGTCAAGCAGCGCGATCAGATGCGCCATATCCTCGGAGCGATCGCGCATCTCCGCCTCGCCCAGCCGTTTGAGCGCCACGAAGGCTGCCACATGCGGGGCTTGCATTGCGGGAAAGGGGCGCGCATGCAGCTCATTGGCGAGTTGATAGCGCAGCGGGTGGTCTTGCGGTGTACTCATAATGGGGTCCGTCGGTGCACTTTCGGCACAGGTAAGGGTCAGTGTTCCCTCACATACCCTGCACGGGTGAATTTTCAACCCGTTAAATTCAATAAAAACAATTAGTTAAGCGAATACTTTTGTATACCGGGGGCGCAGGCGCCGCTGCTTAGGCCACTTTCGCCTCGGGTTTTTCCAACAATGCCAGCGCCTTATCGCGGAAGCGGTGGAAATTATGCGCGGGAAAGCGCGCCTCGGCCCAATCGGCGGCGCGCAGGACCAGATCGGGATGCCCGCGCTCCAACGCGCGGGTCATCACCAGCCGCGCGATGCCCGGCGTGGTCAGCCGTGCTTGCCGTTGGATCTGATGAAACCGGGTCGCAGACAGGTCCCCCAC
>CAZPXE010000563.1:0-2551 GCA_964590545.1 uncultured Rhodobacterales bacterium
CAGATGCGCCGGAATTCGAAGCGGAAACAAGATGGTACCGGATCGATGGCCCGTCCGATGCGGTCCATACCGAAACCATTTTCGCAGGCGGCGACACCATCGCGACCAGCCTGGTCACCTATCGCATCACGGCAGCAGGGGGCGGCAGCACGCTTGACGTGAGCGTCGCCATTTCCTCCTTCGTCGGGCCCGAAGCGCCAGCTGAATTTCATGCCGGGTGGGACGCCGCGCTAACCAGTTTGGAAGCCTTGGCAAAAACACTCTGACGCTCATAGCGTTTCGAGAAAACGTTGAATCGCCAATACCTTGCCGCGCTTCGCGCTCTTAGGGACATCTGCGGTGTATGTGTCTCAACCGTTTCTCGAAACGCTTTAACGCGGCAGTAACTCTCTTTGAATACTCATGCCCCGAACCAAAAGGGCGCGGCGCATGAACCTCTATCACTGCATGATCGACCTCAAACAGGACGCAAAGGCGCTCAGCTTTGCCAAGGCGATCGCAGACTGGATGGGCCACCTGCAAAGCGCTGGCGTCATCCAAAACTGGCGACTGCTGCGCCGAAAACTGAACCTCGCCGCGGGTGGGCATAGCGATTTTCTGCTGGAGATTGAGGTTGAGGATATGTCCCAACTCGACGAGGCCTTCCGCCTAAGTGGTCGCCATGATGATGAGGTCGAAGCACTGCACCGCGCGGTCCATGACCTGATCGCCACCAGCGCCATCGGCCTTTACCGCCCTTTCCCGGACCCCGAACGCTCGGAGCGCATGGCGCTGATTTAATCGCTCAAAATCCGGGCGCATCTGCAACAGCCCACTGCCGCGCCACAGCGCCCTCTTGCCAAGCCCGTCTCGCTTTGGCTAGCCTGACCACGAACTGCCCGCGCCCTTCTACGCCGCATCGAAGGCGCGCCAGACCAAACGGGCGCAGGTATCGCGGCAGGCACAGACCCACATGAAAATCCGCTTTCTTCTGAACGGAGAAACCGAAGAGGTCGAGGTTCCCTCCCCCACCACAACCCTGCTCGACTGGCTGCGCGAGGAACGCGGGCTTACCGGGACAAAAGAAGGTTGCAACGAAGGCGATTGCGGCGCGTGCTCGGTCATTGTCACCGATGAGGCTGGCGCAAAACCCCTCAACGCCTGCATCCTGTTCCTGCCGCAACTGGACGGCAAAGCCATTCGCACGGTCGAAGGCATCGCCGCGCCCGATGGCACGCTGCACCCGGTCCAACAAGCGATGATCGACCACCACGGCAGCCAATGCGGCTTCTGCACCCCCGGCTTCATCACCACCATGGCCTGCAACCACCTGAACGGCGAGACCGACCACGCCACCGCACTGGCCGGAAACCTCTGTCGATGCACCGGCTATGCGCCCATCCTCCGCGCGGCCAAAGCCGCTGAAACAGCGCCTGTTCCGCACCACCTCCGAGACGCGCCCGTTCCTTCTTCGGGTTCGAAATACTTCACAGGTTTGGAGGCAGAGCCTCCAAGGCGCGCAGCGCCGCCATACTCAGCGCCAGAAACAAGCGATGCGCTCGCTGCATGGTATGCAGACAACCCAACAGGCACCCTGATTGCCGGAGCTACCGATATCGGCCTCTGGGTCACCAAAGACTTCCGCGACCTTGGCCCGATTGCATTCCTGAACCAATGCTCAGATCTCAAAGGCATCACCGAAACAGAACACGGTCTGCGCATCGGTGCGATGACCACGCTGGCCGAGTTGGAGCCGGTGATGGAAACCCGCCACCCCTCTTTCGCCGACATGATCCGGCGCTACGGCTCTGCCCAAGTGCGCGCCGCCGCCACCATCGGCGGGAACATCGCCAATGGCTCGCCCATCGGCGATGGATCCCCTGCCTTGATCGCCTTGGACGCCACGCTCCATTTACGCAACGGCGACACGCGCCGGGCGCTCCCGCTGCGGGATTTCTTTATAGAGTACGGTAAACAAGACCGCGCGCCCGGTGAATTCGTCGAAGCGGTCTCCATCCCGCACCACGCCAGTGACCGGCTGAAATGCTACAAACTATCGAAACGCTTTGACCAAGATATCTCCGCCGTCTGCGCTTGCCTTTGGATTGAAACGAGCGGCGGAACCGTCACCACCGCCCGCCTCACCTTCGGTGGCATGGCGGGCATCCCGGCGCGCGCCGCCAAAGCCGAAGCCGCGCTGATCGGCCAGCCATGGCAGGCCGACACGGTACAAACCGCCATGACCGCGCTGGCGACAGATTTCACGCCGCTCACCGACATGCGCGCCTCCGCCGCCTACCGGATGGAAACCGCGCAGAACATGCTCTGGCGTTACTGGCTTGAAGATCAGGGCGCAGATGCGCGGGTGCGGGCATGAGCGTCTCCAAGCCCCTCCCCCATGACGCCGCCAAGCTGCACGTCACAGGCGCCGCGCGCTATGTGGACGACATCCCAACCCCGCGCGACTGCCTGCACCTCGCCTTCGGGATCAGCCCCGCGGCTTGCGGCACGATCAAAGCGCTGAACCTTGATCCCGTCCGCACCGCACCCGGCGTGGTCCGCGTTATGGTGG
>CAZPXE010000564.1:0-2522 GCA_964590545.1 uncultured Rhodobacterales bacterium
TCATGAGCTATCTGCTCAAGCCGCTCTACAAGTCGCGCGAGGCACTTAGAGAACCCTAAGTTCTGCGTACCGAGCACGGAATCAAGGCCGCAGGCCGCCGTGACAAAGCCAGACCGCCCCCCGGGCTGGCTTTTTGGGTGATGCAAGCGCGCCCGTCATTCTGCTCGCCAAGATTGCTGCCATAAATCGAGTCGGAACATGTGTTGCAAGCGCCACCCCGCGGTCTGGCTTTGGCACGGCTCCGCGTTAGGGGTTTTCCGTATCCATCCAGATCGTGACGGGTCCGTCATTCGTCAGAGCGACGGACATATCCGCGCCAAACCTGCCATTGGCGACGTTGATCCCCAACCCCGCTAGGTCCGCCGAGAACCGCTCATAAAGCCGCTTTGCTTCCTCCGGCGGGCACGCCCCGGAAAACCCCGGACGGTTGCCGCGCGAGGTGTCAGCGGCCAGCGTGAACTGGCTGACCACCAGCGCCGCACCACCCGATTGCGCAAGGCTCAGGTTCATCTTTCCCGCGTCGTCCTTGAAAATCCGCAGTTTCGAGATTTTCGCCGCCAGCTTGGCCGACACCTCATCCGTATCCCCCGGCATCGCGCAGATCAGGATCAGCAGGCCCGGGCCGATTTCGCCGACCACCTCGCCGTCCACAGTGACGCTGGCGTCGGTGACACGTTGCAATAGCGTGCGCATCAGCTGTCCTTCCAGTTGATCAACGCGTCCGGTTCCGCGCGTTGTGTGCGGAAGCTGTTCGCCGGGTGTGCCGGGTCAGGGCGGCCAAAGGAGATCGCGCACAGGATCAGGCGGTCCTCGCCAATCCCGAACCAATCCCGGACGAAGGGCGCATAGGCGGCGATGGCCGCTTGCGGGATCGTGGCAATGCCCTCGGCCTGCGCGGCAAGGCAGAAGGCAGTGACAAACCCGCCGCTATCCATCGCGCCGTAGGGGCCAAGCGCGCGCGGGGAATGCACAATCGCCACATGGGGCGCGCCGAAAAGGCGGTAGTTTTCCATCATCTGCCGGGCCGAGGCGGCGCGGTCGCCCTTTTCGATCCCCACCGCATCGTAAAGCTGCCAGCCACAGGTGCGCCGCCGCTCGCCATAGACGTCAGGATAGGATTTCGGCCATTCCAAATCAGGCTCCGGCGCCGCGCCGGACGTGGCGTGGGCGTAAAGCGCGTCGCGGAATGCATCGGTGCCAGCGCCGCGGGTTATCTCCACCTGCCACGGCTGCGCGTTGCACCAGCTTGGGGTATGGCGGGCGGTGGCGACGATGCGGGTGATCACCGCCTCGCTCACAGGCGTCGGGTCATAGGCGCGGCAGGAATAGCGCGCTTGCATCAACTCAAGAAGGGTCTCGGCTGGGGTGCCCATTCTGGCGCTCCTATCTTGCATTCATGGCGTAGCCGTAGCCGATCCCGGCGGCGATGATGGCCACGGCAATGACGGCAAGGGTGATCTTCATCGCGGAATAGGGCCGCTCGCCCTGCACGCGGCCTGTGCGGCCATTGACCACGAAACGGTAGGTCTTGCCGCGATACTTGTAAGCCGCCAGCCAGACCGGCAGCAGGATATGCTTGAACGTCATGTCCGACACCTGCGTTTGCACGCCATGTACCCGCTGCCGATCGCCGCCAATGTCGAATTTCACATCCCGCAAGATGACCCGGTCCATCAGGGCGCGCGCCTCATCAAACCCGTCGGTCAGTTCGACCACATAGCCCTCGGCCCGGAACCCGGCGAGGTATTCGGGGCTGTAAGGTTGCAACTCCGACAGGTCCCACGGCTCCAGCGCGTCGGTATAGCGTTTGGGCAGGGATTTGGACGCCAGCACAAGCACATCGTCAAAGAACCGCGCGACCCGGCCCGAGGTGGGGCGCCAACGGACTTTCTGCACCCGGACCTGCTGGCGTTTGCCGTCGCGCATAACAGTGCGGGTCTCATAATACACCGTGCCGCGCTCGCCTTTGTATTGCGAGCGGGTCTGCGCGTCATAGGTCCAGTAGGGCACATAAATCCCCTGCATTTTCCGACCCTTACGGGCATAGGTCTGCAAGCCAGACGGGGCGAACCAAAGCGCGCCAAGCCAGTCTTTCATCGCATCCCGCGCCACCTCTTCGGGGAACGCGAAGGGCAGCACGGCGCGGGGTTTGATATGGCGGTGGGGGCCTGTGTCGGTGACGACAGGCGTGGCGCAGAACGGGCATTCGGCGGCGTGCACCTGCGCGTCGAACTCCACCTGCGCCGCGCAATTGGGGCAGGTGGAGACGCGGGTTTCCTCCATCTCCGCCTCGGGCAGCTTGGCTGTGAGGGCGGACCGCAAGTCCAATTCGCGGATTGGCGTCAGATGCGGGGCGGCCCCTTCAAGGGCCTGCGTGGAGCCGCAATGATCGCAATGCAGCCGATCCGCACCCGGCTCAAACCGCAAATCGGCCCCGCAGGCATCGCAAGGAAAGCGGTGTTCGGCAAGGGGGGCGATTTGGCTGTCCATGATACTCCGGGCGCTGCTGCAAGGGCAGGTTA
>CAZPXE010000565.1:0-2520 GCA_964590545.1 uncultured Rhodobacterales bacterium
ATCACACCATTATCCAGGCTCCGCCACAGCGTCACCGCACCCTCCACCACCGGCGGGCGATAGCGCGCTAGCATCAGCTGATAGATCCGCGAGACATAGCGCATCCGCTGCGGATTATCCGCCCGATCCGTCATGCGCGCCGCCGCCAGGGCCCCCAAAGCCGCGCTTTTGCCCATGGTCTTAACCCGATTGATCCGCGCCCAAAGTGGCTCTGCCGTCGCCTTTGGCAGCGGCACCAGATAGGACGGCTCCAACAGATAAAGCCCGTCAACCACATCCCCCTGAGCGCGCAACTGCGCCGCCATCTCAATCGCGATGATCCCGCCCAGCGAGTAACCACCAATCGCATATGGCCCGGTGGGCTGCTCCGCTTTCAGCGCCAGAATCGCCCGCGCCGCAAGATCTTCAACACGGTCCCCCGGCCCCAATGCGCCGCCCATAAAGTGTGAAAATTGAAACACCAGCGGGCGATCCCGGCCCAATGTATGCGCTAACGTTGCGTAAAGCTGCGGGCTGCCATGGATCATGCAAAACGGCCGCAAATCACCCCCTTTATTGGCAATCGCCACCTGCCGCGCATCGGGCGGATCCAGCGGACGCACCGCCCGCGCTTCTACCTCTGCCGCCAGATCACCAAGCACCGGATAATTGAACAAATCGTTCGGCGAGAGGTGCAGGTTCTCCGCCTCCGCCGCCAGATTGACCGAAATGCTCAGCAAACTATCCCCGCCCGCCTCAAAGAAATGCGTCTCCGCCGTCACCTCCCGCTTCAAAAGATCCGCCCAGATCGCCGACAACCGATCCGCCACAAACCCACGCGCGGCGCATCGCGCTGCCGGGGTTGGCGCCGCCGCAAATCCCTCCAGCACAGCCGCCCGATCCACCTTGCCGTTGGGCAAAACCGGAAACGCTGGCAGGGCCTTCAATTCAGCTGGGACCATATACCCCGGCACCCGCCGCGCCAGATCCGCCCGCACCGTCTCAACCGACGCCGCCCCTTCCACCGCCGCCAAAATCCGCCCGTCCCGATGGACCACAACCGCAGGAGCCTCCGCCACGGCCTCCAAAGCCGCCTCGACCTCTGCCAACTCCACCCGATGCCCGCGAATTTTCACCTGCGCATCCCGTCGACCGAGAAACGCAATCGTCCCATCCGCCGCCGCAACCCCCAGATCGCCCGTGCGATAGCGCCGCACCGCACCCGCTTCAAACGGCGTTTCCGGCGCATTCAGATAGCCCGCCGCAATCCCGTCCCCGGCAACCACAATCTCTCCAGTGATCCCCGCTGGCAGCGGCGCACCATCCCCATCACAGACCGCAATCGCCGCCCCATTCGGCGCGTCGCCAATCGGCACCGGCCCGCCCTCATACTGCGCCGTATCATAGGCAGCACACCAGACCGTCGCTTCCGTCGGCCCATACTCGTTGAACAGCCGCGCACCCGGCAGCCTCTCCCGATGCGCTGCAATCAGCGGCGCTGGCAGCGCTTCGCCCGCCACAATCACCGTCTTCAGCGTCGAAAGCCCTCGCGCGCCGCTTTGCAACAGCGCCCCATAAAGCCGCGGCAGGCACAGCAGATGCGTGATCCCAGCCGCCCCAATCAGGCTTTTCAGCCCGGCCATATCCTGCTCCGCCCTCGTCGGCGCAATCAGCAGGCTGCCCCCAGAGAGCAGCGTCCAGAAAATCCCAACGACCGAGCTGTCAAACGCAAAGGACGAGAGCAGCAAAAACCCCTCCGGCCCCTCCCCATAAACACCCTGCCGCGCCGCATTCGACCACGCCAGATTGCCATGGGTGACCACCACCCCCTTCGGCACGCCAAGCGAACCCGAAGTAAAGATCACATAGGCCGGATCGTCGCGCGCCACCTCCACCGGCGCACGCGGCGCGGCGCTGAGCGTGACCAGATCAAGCACTGCCGCCCCTTCAATGCCCTCAAGCGGCCCATCCGCCAAAATCACCTTAGGGCCAACACTCTCTAAAATCGCCGCAATCCGCGCCGCCGGATAGTCCAAATCCAGCGGCGCATAGGCCGCACCGGCATAAAGCACCCCCAGCATCGCCACGACCATATCCGGCCCCCGCGCAATCGCCAGCGGCACAATATCGCCCCGCCCGATGCCCGCCGCGCCAAGCGCCCCGGCGATCTCCATCGCGCGGGCATGCATCTCCCCGTAGCTGACCGCCGCTCCCTGATAGCGCAGCGCAGTCCGATCCGGGGTCTCCAAGGCCCGCGCTGCAATCGCTTCGGGCACAAATTGCGCGACCGGGCAGGGCGGCACAGCAATCTCACGCGGCAACAGATCCCGCACCCGCGCCTCCGCCCCCTCCGCAATCGCTACCAGCATCTCCGCATAAGCCTCAAGGATCGCAGCACCCATCGCGGGATCAATTCGGGCTTGATCCACGATCAGATCAACCCGGATCTCCGTCTCAGGAAGCACCAACAACGCCAGCGGAAAGCCAGTCGCGTCATCCACCCGCATCTGCCCCATTTCCAGCGCGCCCACGCGCCACGAA
>CAZPXE010000566.1:0-2517 GCA_964590545.1 uncultured Rhodobacterales bacterium
ACAGGCCACTCGTCCAGATCATCGCGGGCGACCATCACCTGACCAACAATCTCAGCGGCGGTCAGATTCCGTACCAGTTTTTGCGTGCCCGTGTGACAGAAAGAACAGGTCAGCGTGCAGCCCACTTGACTTGACACACACAGCGTGCCGCGCCCCTCTTCGGGGATATAGACAACCTCAACCTCATGCCCGCCCGCGATCCGCACGAGATACTTGCGCGTGCCATCTTCGGAGACTTGCTTCGAGACAACCTCTGGAATCTCAACGACAAATTTCTCAGCCAGATCCGCGCGATAGGTTTTGCTGAGGTTCGTCATCTGCGCAAAGTCGCGCACGCCCCATTGGTAAATCCATTGCCAGATTTGCCCGACGCGCATTTTCGCCTGCTTTTCCGGCGTGCCGTTGGCAATCAACGTCTCACGCAACTGCGCGCGGGTTAGACCAACGAGGTTCACCGGCCCCTCCGGCAGTTTCCGGGGGATTGTGTGCACGTCCTGAGTGATCGGCGCAGAGGCGGTCATATCGCTGGTCCTAAAGCAGAAGATGCCGCTCTATATATGACGCGCGGTGTTTTGCAAAAGGCTTTGCGCCGCGCCGTTAACTGTCGCAGCGTTTCCCGGCATCTTCGACGGCGGCCGTGAAGCCCAGAAGCGAGAACGTGTCCTTGGTGGTTGTTCCCCGCGACGACACCCCTGTCACAACAGCCTGCGCGCCGCGCTTCATGGCTGTGATGATCTTAGAATCATCCGACGGGGTCGCGGGCCAGGCCCATTCGCCATCAGTGAACATCTCATATTCGTTGCCGCTGATATTCACGTTAACAGATGACCCACCCCGGAAGGGGTAGCCACCAGTGAAGGCCACTTGCCCATTCGCGCCCGCTTCAGGGCGGTAGAAGACCATCAACAAAATCTGCCCACGCGTGGCGGCGACAACGCGCCCATCACGACTGTTTACGATTTCCTTCGGGGTCGACACGCTCCAGCATTCGGTGGGGTTTTCATCAACGAAAACACTCCAATCCGTTTTCGCGGCCACGCGGTTCGTGCTGGTTTCTTCTTGCGCAGCAACGCTTGTCGCGCTCAGCCCTACGCTCAGGGCGGCCATCGCAATGGCCTTCTTCCATGACGGTGTGTCTGTCATCTCAAACAGCCTCCGGACTGCTCATTGCCTCAATTTTGCCGTCTGCGCCCCGCCCTGTTGGTCGGACATTCTTGCTTGCACAGATGCGACGTATCCCACATCACCCGCAGATGTACCGAAAATGGCGCGCGAGTCAAAGAGGCAGGCGCGTGTTTTCGCCAATATGTGAGGCAAGAATGACAGCACCCGTCCCTATGGCCGAGATTTGGCGCGGCGACTTTCTGGAAAGCGTGCATCTGGGGCACGCGGTAATTTGCGACGAAAGTGGGCAGATCGTGCAGGCGTGGGGCGACCCGGATAAGCTGGTTCTGCCGCGCTCGTCGGCGAAGATTATCCAGGCGCTGCCCCTGCTGGAAAGCGGCGCAGCGGCGGCCTATGGGCTAACGGCAGAACATCTGGCGCTGGCCTGCGCCTCCCACAGCGGCGAGGGACAGCACACCTCTCGCGTTACGGATTGGCTGGGGCATATTGGCCTCAGCACCGAGGCTTTGGATTGTGGCCCCACCCCGCCGCTGGGGGACGCGGCGCGCGAAGAGTTGTTCCGCGCCGGAGGACAGGTTTGCCCGATGCACAGCGATTGCTCTGGCAAGCACTCTGGATTCCTGTCGGTTGCGCAGCATTCGGGGTACGATCTGGATTACCTGAACCCCGATAACCCCGTGCAAAAGACCGTACTTGAAGCATGGGAGCGGGTGACGGGCGAGGCAACAGCGGGCTTTGTGACCGACGGATGCTCAGCCCCCAACCACGCCAGCCGCCTGTGCCGTATGGCTGCGGCCATGGCCGGGTTTGCTGCCGCCGATCCAGGCAGCCCGCAAGGAATGCTAGCCCGCGCGATGATGCAGCACCCGGAACTCGTTGCCGGGACCGACCGGGGCTGCACCAACCTGATGCGCGCCTGCGAAGGCCGCGCGGCGGTGAAAGGCGGGGCCGAAGGCTTCTACATCGCGATCCTGCCGGAAAAACGTATGGGCGTAGCCCTGAAAATCGTCGACGGCCATAAACGCGCCGCCGAAACCGCGATCACGGGAATTCTGGTTCGGCTTGGCGTACTCGATGCCGCCCACCCGGTCGCCCTGCAATATACCAATGCCCCTATGATCAACTTCGCCGGGCGGCATGTCGGCTACCAACGGCTCGCACCGCCGCTGTGCTAACTCACATCTCGTGAATTTCGGCTACCTCGACGGACCCACTGCCGTCGAGGACCATCGGACAGCCTTTCGCCATATCACAAGCGGCATCATGGCTCTCTGCCTGCACAATCGTGTAGCCAGAGGCCGGATTCGACCCGCCATCATGGGACACGCCGTCTGAGTTGACCGTATAAGACTGCATCACAGGGTTGCCACCATCGACAACGGCCTCGCCCAT
>CAZPXE010000567.1:0-2516 GCA_964590545.1 uncultured Rhodobacterales bacterium
CGGCATCTGCGCGGCCCAAGCGCAGCTTCTCGAACGCAGCTGCCGGGTCGGCCAGCCAACAAGTCTGCACCACCTCGATCGCATGATCCGTCGCCGTCGCCCCGCGCGCTTTGAAATAGGCGCGGCGCTGGCGCAGGGCGTCCAAATAGCCCGCATACGTCCCTGTATCGCAGCCTGTGACCTCGCCCAGCCGGGCCACATCGGCGGCGAAATCCGGCATCATCGGGTCCAGCACCCCGTCGGGCCGGAAGGTCGGCACCATGCGTCCGGCCCAATCGGAGGCAGCAACACGGTCGTGATGGCTCAGATCATCCAAGGCGCTGTCGGTGCTCGCCAACACCTCAATCCCGAACCGATCCCACAACGCCCGGGGCCGAAATGCATCGCTCTCCAACCGGGCCGCGATTTTTGCAAAAATCGCATCCGCGTTGCTGGCATTCAGCGGCTCTTTAATGCCCAGCGTGTCTTTGAGCACAAATTCCATCCACGTCCGCGACGGCGTGCCCAGAAACAGGTGATAATGGGCGGCGAAGATGCGGAAAATCTCTTGCCGGTCCGCGCCCTTGCCTGCCGCGCCAAGTCCCAGCGCCTCCAGCGGCACGCCTTGGGAATACAGCATCCGGAACACGTAGTGATCCGGGATGACCAGCAATTCGGCGGGGTCCGGAAACGCCCGGTCCTCGGCAAACCACGCCGGGTCGCAATGCCCGTGGGGCGAAACGATGGGCAGGGATTTGATCCCCTCGTAAAGATCGCTGGCTTGGCCGCTTAGATGCATGGCAGGTTCCCTAATTTCTCCCGGTTTGACCCTACGGTGCTGCTGCGCCAATCCGCAAGCATACCTCTTTTCAATCGGGTCTTTTCCTGCCAGCCTCAGCCCTATGAAATGCGCATTGATCGGCCTTGGAATGGTCGCCGGAACCCATGTGGCGGCCTGCGCTGCGTCCCGCTCTGTCTCACTCCATGGGGTGTACGGGCGCGATGCGGCAAAAACCTGGGCCTTCGCGGCGCAGCATGGCGGGCTTGTCGCCTATGACGACCCTCAAATTCTCGCCGCCGATCCGGTCATTGACTTCGCCGTCCTTGCCACCCCGCCCGACGCGCGGCTGGATTATGTGCGAGCGCTGGCCGAGGCAGGCAAGCCGATCCTGATGGAAAAACCGATGGAACGGACACTGGCCGCCGCCCAAGAGATCGCGGATATCTGCGCTGCGTCAAACACCCCCCTTGGCATCGTCTTCCAACACCGCGCCCGCGCCGCCTCTCGCGCCCTGAAACAGATGATCGATGGCGGCACGCTGGGAGAAATCGCAACCGTCGATATCCGCGTTCCGTGGTGGCGCGCACAAAGCTACTATGACGCGCCGGGACGGGGCAGCTATGAGCGCGATGGCGGCGGGGTGATGATCACGCAGGCTATCCACACGCTCGATCTGGCGCTTTGGCTCTGCGGGCCGGTAGCCGAGGTGCAGGCGCTGATGCACCGAACGCCTCTCCATACGTTGGAGGCCGAAGATTGGGCGAGCGCGCTGCTGCGCTTTCGCTCCGGCGCGGTCGGCAATCTGACCGCCACGACCGCCGCCCATCCCGGCGGCGCGGAAAGCCTTACGATCCACGGCACCAAGGCCGCCGCGCATCTGGAAGGCGGCGTGCTGCGCCTGACCTATCGCGACGGGCGCTGCGAAGAGATCGGCGAGATGGCCGCAACGGGCGGCGGCGCGGACCCGATGGCCTTCACCCATGACTGGCACCAAACGGTGATCGAGGATTTTGCCAAGGCTATTCAGACAGGCCGCCCGCCCCTTGCCCCGGCAAGCGAAGCGCTCCGCGTCCATGCCGTTCTGGACGCGATGCAACGCGCTTCGGACAGCGGCGCGAAGGTGGTTATATGAGCCTCACCTGCGTCGCCCTTGGCCTTGATCACCGCCATATCTATGGCATGACAGAGCAAATGCAGGCCGTCGGCCTGCGCTGCGTCGGCTATTGGACAGACGGCGATCCGCAGCCGCTGGCGGGTTATGTCAAACGGTTCCCTGACCTGCCGCGCCTGCCCTCGCTGGACGCGGCGCTGGACACGGGGGCTGACCTTGCCCTGATCTCCTGCATCCCGGGCGAGCGCGCTTCGCTGGCGATCCGGGCGATGCGCGCGGGCATGGATGTGATGAGCGATAAGCCCGGTTGTATCACCGCCGAGGAACTCGCCCAAATCAAGACCTGTGTGGCGCAGACCGGGCGCATCTGGTCCGTCAACTTCTCCGAACGGTTCGAAACCCGCGCCTCGACGCTCGCCACCCGGTTGGTGAGCGAAGGCGCGATTGGCAAGGTCGTGCATACCACGGGCCTCGGCCCGCATCGGCTGAACCGGCCCACCCGGCCCGATTGGTTCTTTGACCGGGCGCGCTATGGCGGCATCCTGACCGACATCGCTTCGCATCAGATCGACCAATTCCTGCATTATACCGGATCGCAAAGCGCGCAGGTCACCCATGCCCTTGTGGCCAACCCGGCCACCCCCG
>CAZPXE010000568.1:0-2515 GCA_964590545.1 uncultured Rhodobacterales bacterium
GGGCTATGCGCCCACCTTTGGTGTGCCGCGTTGAGGCTTGAGGTTTTCGCTATCAGTTTTCGGGCTTTTCGTCACCGTTTGCTTTGGTCTTTCGCATCGACTGTCCGGTGAGTTCGAGACGGTAGGCGTTGTGCACGATGCGGTCGAGGATGGCGTCGGCGAATGTGGGTTCACCGATGACATCATGCCAAGTCGAGAGGGGTAATTGGCTTGTGATGATGGTTGATCCCGCCTGATACCTGTCCTCGACAATTTCCATCAGATCACGCCTCTGGCTTGATGTTAGCCTGTCTGGTCCCCAGTCATCCAGGATGAGGAGCTGAGTCTTGGTGAGGCTGCGGAAGAGACGTGGGAAGCGCCCGTCGCCATGGGCCAATTCCAGTTCGTCGAAGAGACGCGGCAGCCGCTTGTAAAGCGCGGCGGTGCCGCTTCGGCAGGCGGCCTGGGTGAGCGCACATGCGAGCCAGGTTTTACCGACGCCGCAGGGGCCAGTGATGATCAGATTGCGCTTCTCAGAGATCCATTTGCCGGTCAGCAAGTCTTGGAACAGCGCTTTGTCCAGGCCGCGTCTGGCGCGATAGTCCACATCCTCCGGGCATGCACCGACGTGGCGCAGCCGCGCGCTGCGCATCCGGCTTTCAAAGCGTTTGGTGTCGCGGCTGGCGCTTTCCCGGTCGATCAACAGGCCCAGCCATTCCGCATGGGTGAGATCGGCAGTTCCGTCTCGATCCTGCAGTTCGGTAAAGGCCTGCGCCATGCCGTCGAGTTTGAGGGATCGCAACTGATCCAGGGTTGGATGGTCGAGCATTTTTTGTCCTTTCAATGGAAGTAATCGGCGCCACGGATATTGGGATGCGTGATCGCGGGCTCGTCCGTGGCGCGGGTGCGAGGGGGGCGATCCAGACCATTCTTCAGAATGGAATGCAGGGATGAGTAGGACCGCGCATTGATCAGCAATGCCCGGGCGCAAGCTGCTTCAAGGCGCGCGCGGCCAAAGGTCTTGCCCAGGCGGATGACCCCAAGGCAAGTTCTGAAGCCCTGTTCGGGATGTTTGCGTTCCCGCATGACCACTTCGACGAAGGCCTCCGTGTTCGGGCCGACCCGCGCGGCCAAGCGACGGATGCGTTCGGGCGACCAATCTGCCCGGAAGCGATGATTGGCAGGCATGTGGTCACGCTGCGTGGAATGCTGGCGGTTGCCAGAGGTGCGCGCATGAGATGCAACCCTCTGACCTTGATAGAATATCTCGACTGTCCTGGCGGTGATCCTGGCCCAGAGCTTCTGCTTCAGAAGCTGGTTGGGCACCGAGTAATAGTGCCGCCCAATATCGACATGATAGTCGAGGCCAACTCGCACCTGTTTCCATTCCGCGTAGACATATGGCTGTACCGGCAGGGGCTTGAGCGCCGGTTTGTCTACCTTCTCAAAAAGGCCGCGGCGGCTGGCCCCAAGGTGCCGCGTTACCTTGCCGTTGAGCTGATCAAGATGCACGCGGATCGCGGCGTTCAACTCATCCAGACCAAAGAAACGCCGGTTGCGCAGCCGTGCCACGATCCACCGCTCTGTGAGCAGGACAGCGGCCTCAACCTTGGATTTGTCACGCGGCTTGCGAGGCCGCGCGGGCACAACAGCGGTGTCGTAATGCGCCGCCATGTCCGCATAGGTGCGATTGATCGCGGGGTCATAGAAACAGGCCTTGGTGACCCCAGCCTTCAAATTATCCGGGACGATCTGAGTGGGGACGCCGCCAAAGAACGCCAGTGCACGCGTGTGGCTGGCGACCCAGTCTGGTAGTGTCTGCGTCCAGCTAGCTTCGACATAGGTGTAATTGGATGCGCCAAGCGCGGCCACGAAGAGCTGAGCCGTGCGCACCTCACCTGTCTCGGGGCAAACAACATCAACGGTCGCGCCCGCATAGTCCACAAACAGCGTCTCACCAGCGGCATGGCGCTGCCGCATGACCGGAGAGAGCTTGCCCTCCCATCGGGTGTAAAGCTCGCAGTAGCGGCTGTAGCCGTAGCCCTTGGGATGAACGACACGGTACTCCTCCCACAAAAGGGCAAGCGTGACACCTGGTCGGCGCAACTCTGTGTGGACATAGGCCCAATCCGGCTGGGAGATCTTGCCCCTCGTACCGTTTGGGATTTGCGGAAACAGCAGCCGTTCGAGATCGCCATCAGACATATCCTCTGGCACCGGCCAGGACACACCGGCAGCGCGGGCACGATACAGATACTCCCGCAGTGTCGTGCGCCCAATGGCAAGGCTCGACGCCATCTCCCGCGTCGACAAACCCTGCGCACTCAGACGCAAAACATCCCTGATCTTCCGCATTGGCAATCTCTTCATTGGCTCCCCTCCAGATCAAAAAGACTGGAAAGGTAACCGGCTGCAGATCGCCTCGCAGCAACGCACCAAAGGGTGGGCGGATGGCCCGGAATCCTTGGGCGGGTCAGATCGGATCAGGTGGGCGGATTAAATCGGAATAGCCGGGCGGATGATCCCGGATTGGGCA
>CAZPXE010000569.1:0-2507 GCA_964590545.1 uncultured Rhodobacterales bacterium
TGCGCACGCTGGCGATCCAGCCGGAATATCTGAAAACCCACGGCGCGGATGGGATCATCAACTATTCTGAATGGTCTGTGCCGCTGGGCCGCCGGTTCCGGGCGTTGAAGCTGTGGTTCCTGATCCGGTCCTATGGGCTGGAAGGGTTGCGAGAAAGGCTGCGAAATCATGTGGCGTGGGTTCAAGGGCTGTGCGAGCGGCTGCGGGCGCATCCAGAGTTCGAGATCGTGACGGAGCCGATCCTTGCGCTGTTTACGTTCCGCTTGAAGGCGGGGGATGCGGCGACGCTAAACCTGATCAATCAAATCAACGACGATGGGCGGATTTACCTAACCCAAACCAAGGTCGATGGCGCGCTGGTCATCCGCTTTACCGGCTGCCAGTTTGACGCGACCGCCGAGGATGTGGCGCTGGCCTATGACGTCATCACACAAATCGCCGAGGGGCTAACATGAAATTTGCAACTGTCGATATGGGGCAAGGTCCGACTTGGGGGCTTGTGGAAGGTGAGAGCTTCGTGAACCTTGCGCCGCATTTCCCGGATTGGCCCAGCCTGAGCGATGTGATCGCCGCCGACGGTCTGCGCCATGTCGCGCAGAACCGACCTGAAACGCCTCAAACATGTGCCTTGGATCAGGTGGCTTTCCAGCCTCCCTTGCCGCGCCCGGGCAAGATCATCTGCGTCGGCGTCAATTTCCCCGACCGCAACGCTGAATACAAAGACGGGCAAGACGCGCCGCCGAATATGTCGCTGTTTCCGCGCTTCCCCTCCAGTTTCACGGGCGCAGGTCAGCCACTGATCCGCCCACCGGAAAGCCCGCAACTCGACTATGAGGGCGAGATCGCGGTGGTGATTGGCAAGGGCGGGCGGCGGATACCGCAGGCGGAAGCGTATGATCACATCATCGCGCTGACGCTGTGCAACGAAGGGACGATTCGCGATTGGGTGCGGCATGCGAAGTTCAACGTGACCCAAGGCAAGAATTGGGACCAATCCGGTGCGATGGGGCCGTGGCTGGTGCCCTTCACCCATGCTGCGCAGCTGGACGATATCCGCCTGACTACAACCGTGAATGGAGAATTGCGCCAGGATGACCGCACATCGCGCATGTTGTTCCCGATCCGGCGGCAAATTGAGTATATCTCTACCTTCACCACGCTTGCTCCCGGCGATATCATCGTCACCGGAACCCCGACCGGGGCGGGCGCACGTTTTGATCCGCCGCGTTATTTGGTACCGGGTGACATGATTGAGGTCAGTGCCGAGGGAATCGGCACTCTGACCAATACGGTAAAGGATGAAGTCGATGTTGACACAGGCTCAGATTGAGGGCGCGGCGGATGCGCTGTTTGCGGCGGAAATGACGGGCCAGCAGATCGGGCTGCTTTCGACACGGCATCCGGGCATGACCATGGATGATGCCTATGCGGTGCAACGGGCGCTGGTGGCGAAACGCAAATCCACGGGGCGCGAGATTATCGGTTGGAAGATCGGGCTGACCTCGAAAGCGATGCAGGCGGCGTTGAAGATCGATATTCCCGATAGCGGTATTCTGTTTGACGATATGCAGTTCGACAGCGGTGCGGTTGTGCCGAAGGGGCGGTTTATCGCGCCGCGTGTGGAGGCCGAGATTGCCTTCGTGATGAAATCCGACCTTGACGGCCCGGCGGATCGGGATGCGGTGATCGCGGCGACGGATTACGTCTGCCCGGCGCTGGAAATTCTGGACACGCGGATTGTGCGGCTGGATCGGATGACGTCGATGCCGCGTAAGGTGGTGGATACGATCAGCGACAATGCAGCCAATGCTGGCGTGGTGTTGGGCGCGGAAAAGCATGATCCGTTGGATGTGGATCTGCGCCATGTGGGCGCGATTGTGATGTGCGATGGTGAGGTCGAGGAAACCGGGCTGGGCGCGGGCGTGTTGAACGATCCGGTCAAGTCGATGGTTTGGCTGACCGAGCGGCTTGGCACCTATGGGATGAGACTGCGGCGCGGGGATGTGGTCCTGTCCGGCAGTTTTATCCGTCCGGTCGAAGCCCCGCCGGGCAGCCGTTTCGAGGCAGATTTCGGCGGCTTTGGGTCTGTGGAGATTGGGTTCGACTAAGCGCGCTGTCATGTCTTGCAAGACATGACGCCTTCCGAAACGTTCCTGTGATGCGCCGCTTTTCTTGAGAGAAAAGCCCCCGCCCGCGTCTTGTATGCGCGTCCCTTCGGTGCCAGTTTGAGGGCAATCAGGGGAGACTTCCATGTCACAAGATACCATCCGCCAGACAACCGGGCGCGGCCAGACTTACGACTCCATTCTGGACACGGTTGGCAACACGCCAGTGATCCGCATCAACAACCTCGCGCCGGACGGCGTTGAGCTTTATGTGAAGGCCGAGTTTTTCAACCCGGCGGCCTCGGTGAAGGATCGCCTTGCGCTCAACATCATCGAAGCGGCGGAGCGCTCGGGTGCTCTGAAGCCGGGGCAAACGGTGGTTGAGGCAACCTCGGGAAATAC
>CAZPXE010000570.1:0-2505 GCA_964590545.1 uncultured Rhodobacterales bacterium
TAGAACCACCACTGACCGGCAACACATCCAAAGGATGTGTGAGAGGGAATTCCTGTGGCCTTGAACTTAGTCAGTCGCAAAATCTGACGAATTGAGAGGGGTGGATTAATGGGTCCTGACCCTAGGTCGCGTTGCGCGGTCCCGGTGTGCGGTCTTGCCCGAACGCCATCAGCTTGTTCAGCACCCCTGTTACGAAGCCAAGGATTGGCGCGCTGAGCATACCCAGCACCATGACAACACCGAAGGCGAACATCTGTGCGCGTACACCGCCGTCGTCCATCGCGAATATAAGGAAGCTGTCAATGGGGGCGATGCTGGTTTTGATCAATTCGCCCGAAAGCAACGTGAACCAGAGCGGCGCGGTAAGAAAGAAGCTCATCGGGGCCGAGAGCAGGGTCTTGACCCGGTGTTTATTCGACACTTCGGGCA
The DNA here is from genome assembly GCA_964590545.1 of uncultured Rhodobacterales bacterium. Taxonomy (GTDB): domain Bacteria; phylum Pseudomonadota; class Alphaproteobacteria; order Rhodobacterales; family Rhodobacteraceae; genus Aliishimia. The sequence continues at coordinate 430 of CAZPXE010000570.1, forward strand.
TCATGCAGGAGATGATGACGCCGATGAAGAAACATCCCGCTGCGATGATGATCAATGCCACATCTTTGTGCAGGTCCATGCCTGCCAGATTAACGATGCCACTGACGGTGTCAGGCGGGGGCAACAGGTCTGAAGCCGGAATAACAAGCCCTTCGGCGATTTGTTCATTTGGGTCTTGGATGTTCATCTCAGTTCCCCCCTGATTTCAGGCCGAATTGCGACAAAGAGCCGGTCACGGACGGGTCGTATTTGATCCAGCCGGAGTTGCCTGCGCCGGTGACCTTGAGCCAGGTGCTGACCGAGCGGCCCTGGACCACGTCGCGCACGCCTTCGATGGTGAGTTGCTGCGCGGCTTGGGGTTTGCCGGTCACGTAGTCGGCGCCTTGTTGTTTAAGCGGGTAGACCGAGACGGCGCCGGAAGAGGGTGCAACGAGAGCTGTTGCGCGCTGACGGGTCACAAGGCCATTTTCCGGTGTGGAGTATAGGACAACGCGGCCATTGGGCGTGAAACTTTGGCCCACCGCGTCGGGTGAAGATTGTGCCTGTGCAATGTCGGGCGCAGCAAGAAGCCCGATGCAGAGTAGGGTGGAAACAGCAAAACGGAACATTTTGCACCTCAGCTTTTTAAAAATGGGTTGTATCAATGCAACCTTGGGTATCATTTCTAACCCGTCGGGCCAAGGATTTATTCGGTATGCGGCCTTTCGCACCCGTTGCACCGCGCCGCCCGCTTCGGTATCGGGAGCAAAACGTCAGATACAGGCCAAAGGAGCCCGCCCCCATGTCCACTGCCTTTATGTTCCCCGGTCAAGGCGCGCAAACTATCGGAATGGGCAAGGCGCTGGCCGATGCCTATCCGGCGGCGGCGGCGGTGTTTGCGGAAGTTGACGAGGCGCTGGGGGAGAAGCTGTCTAGCCTCATTTGGGACGGCGATATTGAGACGCTGACCCTGACGCAAAATGCGCAACCGGCGCTGATGGCGACCTCGCTGGCGGCAGTGCGCGCGCTTGAGGCGGAGGGCAAACCGCTGGCCGAAGCGGCGTCTTTCGTGGCGGGGCACTCGCTGGGCGAATATTCGGCGCTGTGTGCGGCGGGGGCGTTGAGCGTCGCGGATACGGCGCGGTTGCTGCGCACACGCGGCGAGGCGATGCAGGAGGCGGTCCCGGTGGGTGTCGGTGCAATGGCGGCGCTGTTGGGGCTGGATTTCGATACGGTTATGGACGTTGCCGCCGAGGCCGCGGGTGATGAGGTGTGTCAGGCCGCGAATGACAATGATCCGGGGCAAGTGGTTGTCTCTGGGCATCTGGGCGCGGTTGAGCGGGCGGTGGAGATTGCCAAGGCCAAGGGCGCCAAGCGGGCGGTGATGCTCCCGGTGAGCGCGCCGTTCCATTGCGCGCTGATGGAGCCTGCAGCACGGGTTATGGAAGAGGCGCTGGGTCAGGTGCAGATCTCTGCGCCAGCGGTTCCGGTCGTTGCCAATGTGCGCGCCGAAGCAGTGAGCGATCCCGACCAGATCCGCGCCCTGCTGGTGGAGCAAGTTACAGGTGCGGTGCGTTGGCGCGAGAGCGTCGCATGGATGGCCGGACAGGGCGTGACAGCGATGTGGGAGATCGGTGCGGGCAAGGCCCTGTCGGGCATGGTGCGCCGGATTGATCGGAGTGTTGCGTGTAGCGCGGTTGGCACGCCGGAAGATGTGCAAAAACTGATTGCTGGCTAAGGCGCGGCTTCAAAAGAGGGATGGATATGTTTGATTTGACAGGGAAATGCGCGCTGGTCACAGGCGCGTCGGGCGGCATTGGAGCAGACATTGCGCGGTCGCTGCACGCGGCGGGCGCGACGGTTGGTCTGTCGGGCACACGAGTAGAGCCGTTGGAAGCTTTGGCGGCGGAGTTGGGCGAACGGGCGCATGTGCTGCCGTGTAACTTGAGCGATGCAGAAGCGGTCACGGCGCTGCCAAAGCAGGCAGTTGAGGTGATGGGCGCGGTCGATATCCTTGTGAACAACGCCGGGATCACGCGCGACAACCTTTTCATGCGCATGTCGGATGACGAATGGCAGTCGGTGATTGACGTGAAC
>CAZPXE010000571.1:0-2505 GCA_964590545.1 uncultured Rhodobacterales bacterium
CACATGTTCCGTCCCGTTTTGTTTGAGTCACCTTGGCGAGTAGAGCGAAGGGAGCATCGTGATGAACCAAAAAGCCATCACTTTACAGCTGCATAGCCGCCATGTGGTGCTGCGGCCTTTGGCCGTGAGTCCGTGCCAGGTTCATCGAAGAGATGTTGAAAAAGGGGCGGGGCCAATCAGAGGCTTCTTAGCCACTACTCCGCCTCAGCCAACGTCTCGCGCGCCACCGTCCAAAGACCCATCTTCTGCGCGGCCCCAACTGACAGAATCCCGCTATCCAGCCCCTCCGGCGCTTGATAGGCGCGCACAGCGGCACGGGTGCGGGCATCCATCAGCCCTGTGATCTGGCCTGTGTAATGCCCCCGCGCGGCCAGCGCCCGCTGGACCGAGGCGACAAAACCCGGTGTCAAATCCTCCGCACAGGGCGTCTGAAACCAGCTTTCCAACTTCGGTTTGAGGATCTGTTGCTGGGTTTCCTTGCGATAGATCGGCGGGTTCTGCACCTCTCCAGTCGAAGAAATCTGCGCGGGCTGCACCAGCACATCCATCACCACGGTCTTTGTCACCGCAGGCTCCACCGTCTTGCCCCAGCAGGTGCCGGGCGGCGCGCCGGGCGGGGCGGTGGCCGTCAGCTCCAGCAAATCGGGCTCCACCGCGGCGCGCGTAATCGGCGCGTCAGGCGCATCGCAAGAGGCCACGCAAAGCGCCGCTGCCAGCATCAAAGGCAATCGCATATGTTTCGTCATGGTCTGCTCGGCCTCTGCGGGCGTTTCCCGGCAAGATAGGCCCGTTTCGCGCCGCTGCCTAGCCATGCGCGGCGCATAGACGTGCAAGTGTTGCCCCCCTGCCGACCGCGCTGGCCTAACGTCGATCCTTACTATCCCACGTCTCGGTCCGTGACAGGCTGGGGATCGCATGGGGCAGGGCGGTATCCTCCTCGGGCCGCACCAGCAGGTCCAGCATGTGGGAGATATCCTCAATCTCTTCAGCCAGCACATGGGTCACCGAATGCGCCCGTTGCAGCCGCCCCGTCACGCGCAGCATCCGCCCCGCAATCACCGCGCGGCGGAATTTCTCGTACATCGCGCGCCAGACGATGATGTTCACCACGCCCGTCTCATCCTCCAACGTCAGGAAAATCACCCCCTTCGCTGTGCCGGGCCGCTGGCGCAAAATCACCAGCCCCGCCACCGTGATCCGCGCCCCTTCGGGCGGCAGACAAAGCTGGGCCGAGGTCAGTGCCGACGGGGGGCGCGGCCAATCTGCGGGACCTGTGGGGATGGATTGAGCAACACGCATGAGAACAAAGATAGAACATTTATATGATAGCGCAACCCTTGAGGGGATGGCGCACAAAAGGGCTGGCAGGCGCGGCGCAGTGCCACTAACTATACGCCGAAATGGACCAAAAAGGGGCACAAGGGATGGCCAAGATTACCTATATCGAACATGGCGGTACCGAGCATGTGGTGGACGTCGCCAACGGGCTGACCGTCATGGAAGGCGCGCGCGACAACAACATTCCGGGCATCGAAGCCGATTGCGGCGGGGCCTGCGCCTGCTCGACCTGCCACGTCTATGTGCACGCCGATTGGGTCGAAAAGCTGCCCGGCAAAGACCCGATGGAAGAAGACATGCTCGACTTCGCTTACGAGCCGGACGAAGCCCGCTCGCGCCTGACCTGCCAGCTCAAAGTCACCGATGAGATGGACGGGCTTGTGGTGCAAATGCCCGAAAAGCAGATCTGATCTTGCGCGCATATCCAGGAAAAGTGGGACGCGGTTTTCCGTCCGGATATGCGGCCACAAAAAAGCAAGCGCCGCGTCGCCGCTCGCGCCTCTGGCACGGCCTCGCACGCGGCGCATGTCTGATGGCGGGCCTGTGGCTGGCGGGGACGGCGGTCGCTGAAACGCCGAAGGTGACCGCTGGCGGTGTTACTGCCCGCTTCGAAGACCCAACCAACCGCTACGGCCACGCCATCATGGGCAACCTTCCGGAATGGGGTAAGCTCTGCCTTGACCGCGCAGGGAAAACCGCCTGCGTGACCCTGCCTAAGACTTCAGTTTTCGAAGACATCACACCCCGTTTGCATGACCTCGATGGGGACGGCACGCCCGAAGCGGTTGTGGTCGAAAGCAGTTTCACTGGCGGCGCTGCGCTCGTGGTCTACCAACTCTCCGACACCGACTTCACTCGCATCGCCACGCCCCCAATCGGCACCCGCAACCGCTGGCTTGCCCCCGCAGGCATCGCCGACCTCGACGGCGACGGCCATATCGAACTGGCCTATATCGACCGCCCCCACCTCGCCAAACGCCTGCGTATCTGGCGCTTCAAGGATGGCGCGCTGACCCATGTGGCAGATGAAAACGGCCTCACCAACCACCGCATCGGCGAGCCCTTCATCTCCGGCGGACTCCGTACCTGCAACGGCGCGCCTGAAATCATCACGGCAAGCGCCAACTGGTCCCGCATCATTGCGTCCCGGCTGGAAAACGGACGCAT
>CAZPXE010000572.1:0-2497 GCA_964590545.1 uncultured Rhodobacterales bacterium
CGGATCGCCCTTGGCGGATGCGCGGCCGCATCCTGCGCCTGACGCTCTTGCGCACAGTGCTGCATATCTTCGGCATTGGCGCGATGTTTACAGCGCTGCAATACCTGCCGCTGGCCGATGCGGTGGCGATCGCCTTTGTAATGCCGTTTCTTATGCTGCTGCTTGGCAAATACGTGCTGGGTGAAGAGGTTGGCGCGCGCCGCCTGATTGCCTGCGCGGTGGGCTTTGTCGGCACCCTTCTGGTGGTGCAGCCCGCGTTCGAGGATGTGGGTTGGCCCGCCCTCCTCCCGCTCGTCGTGGCCGTGAACTTCGCGGTCTTTATGCTGGTCACCCGCCAGATCGCAAAGGACACCGACCCTGTGGGCCTGCAAGCGGTCTCGGGCGTGATGGCGGTGCTTATCATGGGCCCCGTTCTGCTGCTGATGGGCGGCTTGCCGATCGAGGCGCTGCATTGGAAAATGCCGGATGCGTGGGAGTGTGCCTTGCTGCTGGCTATTGGCCTGTTCGGCACGCTGGCGCATCTGCTGATGACGTGGTCGCTGCGCTATGCGCCTTCGGCCACGCTGGCTCCGATGCAATATCTGGAAATCCCTGTCGCAACCGTCATTGGCCTGATCGTCTTCAAAGACCTGCCCAACTCGATTGCGTCGATTGGGATCATCATCACCATTTCTGCCGGGCTTTACATCGTTATGCGCGAACGGGCTGTGGCGCGGGATTTGGCCAAGCAGTCAACGCCTTTATGACAGCCCCAAGCTGATCTTTCGGCAGGAACAGGATCATTCCGGGCTGGTCCATCTCCAGCACCATCCGCCCACCGGTGGCGCGGTTTGACGTCCCACTCATCTCGCCCGGAGCCATTTCCAAACCATCTATGGGCCAACACAGCCCCTCGGACCGCCCCTGACAGCGGCGCAGCGGGAACAGAGAAACCGTCGCCCCCTCTGGCAACTCAACTTCCAACCGTGGCGGGGCGAGCAACACAATTTCCTCTTCGGCCAGCAGCACCACCGCCCGCTCTGGATAGCGCAGCATCACATGCAACACCGCCAGCGTGTGATCGAGCCGCGCGCCAGTGAAACCGACTCCAACCACCGCCGGGGCGGAGATTCGCGTCAGCGCTTTTTCAAAATCCGTGCTGTCCTGCTCCGCGACATGGATCAGGGATTGTGGCGAAAGCTGGCCACGCGCCTCGTCGCTCAGACTGTCGAAATCTCCGATCACCGCGCGCGGGATCACGCCTGCCGCCAGCGCCGCCGCCGCGCCCCCATCGGCGCAAACGACCTGTGGCGCAAGGGCCAGTGCCGCGTTGAAGTCGCCCGGATAAACCGCGCCGCCGCCCACCAAAGTGACAAAATCCGCCCCAAAAACAATCTTTCCCATCATACTTTATTAGTCCCTTTCTGAGAAACGGGTCACAATTCGGCCACGAAATGATACCGTACTCGGCACAGATTCGAGCCGCTTTCGTCGCGGCCACTATGGTAAACAGGTCTCCGCAAACTTGCAGAGGACGAGCATCCGATGATGAGTAATAACAAAATTCTCACAGTCTCCTACGGGACATTTTCTTGCACCCTTGAAGGGTTCGAAGACAGTTTTGGCACGATGAAAGCCATTGCGGAATACTTCCGTGATCTGGCCTCCGATGACCGATATTTTGGCGCTGAGCCGCCGCAACCAGATGCAGAAATGCTGGCACGCATCGCCGAGCGCGAGATTGAGCGTCGGGTAGAGGCTAAGTTGCAGGACGGCAAGTTTGTCCTGACCGCCGAAGACGCGCCTGTCGCCCCGGCCATTGCCGCTGCCGCCGAACCTGTCGCAGACGCGGTCGCTGAGCCAGCGTTTGAGGCTGAACCCGCCTTGGAAACGCACACGGACGAACCGGTTCACGCACACGAACCGGTAGACGAAGCGCCAATTGACGACGATACGGCCACGGACTGGGTTGTCGAAGACGACGCGCCCGCTGACGTTGAACCAGCTGAAGTTGCAGACGTGCAAGACGAGATCGACGAAGCCGTCGCCGAGGTTGAAGCCGCAGTCGCCGACGCCGTTTCACTCACGCCGGAAGCTGAAGAAGCGGCGCCCGTCAGACACTCTGTCGATGCGCTCATCGCCGGGGCTGTTGCAGGCCAGGTTGCAAGCGCCACCGCCGAAGAAGAGGACCTTGACGACGACGGTGTTGAAGAGGCTGAAATGCCCCCTGAAGTTGCCCACGATATTGCGGCAGCCAGTTCCGCGCCCGCAGCAGGAAGCATCGCTGCCAAGCTGCAGCGTATCCGGGATGTGGTCGCCAAGAACCAATCTGAAGCGTCCAGTGCATATTCCGAAGACGAACACGCTGAAGATTTGGTCGAAGAGGTTTTGGACGGCGAAGACATCGATGGTGATGGCACGCCAGACTCTTTGAACGATGCCTTCGAATTTGACGGTATCGGCAAGTCTTTTGCACCGGAAGACTATCAACTCGACGCCGCGGATGAACCCGTCGCGC
>CAZPXE010000573.1:0-2495 GCA_964590545.1 uncultured Rhodobacterales bacterium
CAAGACGCAAATCGCCCATATGGTCAAAGTGCAATTGCCCGGGGTCGAGATCGCCGGGGCAGATGCCGCTGACGCGCTGGCCATCGCCATTTGCCACGCCCATCACGGCGGCGCGGCGGGCGGGCTGTCGGCAGCGCTGGCGAGGGCAGTGGGATGATTGGCAAACTCACCGGGCGGCTGGATTACAAGGCGACAGATCACGTCATGCTCTCGGTCGGGGGCGTCGGCTATCTGGTCTATTGCTCGGAGCGCACCCTTGCCGCGTTGCCGGGGCCGGGTGAGGCGGTCGCGCTTTATACCGACTTGCTGGTGCGCGAGGACTTGCTGCAACTCTTCGGCTTCCAGTCGCTGATCGAGAAAGAATGGCATCGCTTGCTCATGTCCGTCCAAGGCATCGGCGCGAAAGCCTCGCTTGCCATCCTTGGCGCGCTTGGCCCCGATGGGGTGAGCCGTGCGATTGCGCTGGGCGATTGGAACGCGGTGAAGGCGGCCAAGGGCGTCGGCCCGAAAATCGCGCAGCGCGTGGTGCTCGACCTCAAGGACAAGGCCCCGCAGGTCATGGCAATGGGCCAAGGCGCTGCCGAAGTGCTGGGCGATGCGCCTGTCGAGGTGATCGAACCCACCGCGTCGACGGCCACCCCCGCGCCAAAAACCGCACCAAAACCCGCGCCCAGCTCCGCGTCGGCCCAAGCTGACGCGCTCTCCGCGCTGGGCAATCTGGGCTATGCGCCGTCCGAAGCGGCCTCTGCCGTGGCGCAGGCCGCAGGAGATACTCCACAGGCCGATGCGCCAGAACTTATCCGCGCGGCGTTGAAACTTCTGGCTCCCAAGGGCTAAGCAGGGCGCATGAGCGATATCGACCCGACCATCCGTCCAGAGCCTTTGCCCGAGGACACCGACCGCGCCCTGCGCCCGCAACAGCTTTCGGAATTCATTGGTCAGGCAGAGGCGCGCGCCAATCTGCGCGTCTTTATCCAAGCGGCCCGGCAACGGGGCGAGGCGATGGACCACACGTTGTTCTACGGCCCTCCCGGCCTTGGCAAGACGACGCTGGCGCAGATCATGGCGCGCGAATTGGGTGTGGGCTTTCGTATGACGTCCGGCCCGGTTCTGGCCAAAGCCGGGGACCTCGCCGCGATCCTCACGAACCTTGAGGCGCGCGATGTGCTTTTCATCGACGAAATCCACCGCTTGAACCCGGCTGTGGAAGAAGTGCTCTATCCCGCGATGGAGGATTTCGAGCTGGACCTCGTGATCGGCGAAGGCCCCGCCGCCCGCACGGTGCGGATTGAGTTGCAGCCCTTCACACTCGTCGGCGCGACCACCCGCTTGGGTCTGCTGACAACTCCGCTGCGTGACCGCTTCGGCATCCCGACCCGCCTGCAATTCTATACCGAAGATGAACTGTTTGAGATCGTCACCCGCAATGCCCGCAAACTCGGCGCCCCTTCTGACGAGGGCGGCGCGCGGGAGATTGCCAAGCGCGCCCGCGGCACGCCCCGGATCGCAGGCCGTCTGCTGCGCCGGGTGGTGGATTTCGCCATTGTTGACGGTGACGGCACCGTCACCCGCGATCTGGCCGACGCCGCGCTGACCCGGCTTGGCGTGGATGCGCTGGGACTTGATGGGGCCGACCGGCGCTATCTGTCGCACATGGCGCAGCACTATGGCGGTGGTCCGGTCGGGATTGAAACCATGGCCGCCGCCCTGTCGGAAAGCCGCGACGCGCTGGAAGAGGTGATCGAGCCCTACTTGTTGCAACAGGGTCTGCTGCAACGCACGCCGCGCGGACGCATGCTGGGTCAACGTGCGTGGCGGCATCTGGGTTTGGACGCGCCTGCGCCGCCCATTGGGCAGAGTGATCTGTTTGAGGGCTAACCAGCCCTCCGGGGGGAGTTTATCGGGCCGAGCGAAGAGGAAGAGGTTGGCGCATGTTCGGACGGGTTGTCATCTATACCAAAAAGATGGACGAGATGGTCGCCTTTTATCGCGGTGCGTTTGGGTTCGAGCCGCATTTACGTCCCGGCGACCGGATCACCGAAATGCGCCATCCGAATGGCGGCGCGTCGCTGATGTTTCACCAAGCCGGGGCGAAGCAGAAACAGGGTCAGGCGATTGTTAAGCTGGTGATGGACACAGCAGACGTGGCCGCAAAGCGAAAGGCGCTCATCGAGGCGGGCTATCAGGTCGGCCCGATTATGCAGGGCGGCGGCTATGATTTCGCAAACCTTAAGGACCCGTCAGGCAATTCTGTGCAAATCAGCAGCCGCTTTGTGCTGGAAGATGGACATTGAGCGTTGCCGCGTCCATGACACCGGCAACCACTCAGATCGTTGAAGGGCGACGCAAAATGGATGCGCAAACCGTAGAGAAACTGTTCACCCGCTCGGGCGGAGACTACGCTTTCGCACGCTGGGGCCGCGCGCTCGCGCCGGTGGCTTTTGGGGTGCAGGATGAGACGTTGTCGCTCATCAAGGGCGCGGTCGAGGCCGTGT
>CAZPXE010000574.1:0-2008 GCA_964590545.1 uncultured Rhodobacterales bacterium
CAACCCGCCTGCGCCGCGTGCGCAAAACCCCCGGAATGCGGGCCTTGGTGCGTGAAAATTACCTGGATGCGGGCGATCTGATCTGGCCCGTATTCGTGCGGCAAGGGGAAGGTGTTGAAGAACCTGTGCCCTCCATGCCCGGCGTGATGCGCCGTTCGGTCGACAAGATCGCGCAAGCTGCACGCGAGGCCGCAGATCTCGGCGTGCCCGCCATGTGCATCTTCCCCTATACCGAACAGAGTGACCGGACCGAGGATTGCGCCGAAGCCTGGTCGCCCGAAAATCTCTCCAACCGCGCCACCCGTGCGATCAAGGCGGCGGCGCCGCAGATGGTGGTGATGACAGATGTGGCGCTGGATCCCTATAACATCAACGGCCATGACGGCTTTGTTGAAGACGGCGAGATTGTAAACGACCGCACCGTTGAAGCACTGGTCAAGATGGCCGTCGCGCAGGCCGAAGCGGGCGCGGATATCATCGGACCGTCGGACATGATGGATGGGCGCATCGGGGCGATCCGAGCAGCACTTGAGGCGGGCGGGCATGATAAAGTGTCGATCCTCAGCTACTCGGCCAAATATGCATCTGGCTTTTACGGCCCGTTCCGCGATGCGGTGGGCGCGTCCGGCGCGCTGAGCGGCGACAAGAAAACCTATCAGATGGACCCGGCCAATTCGGACGAGGCGATGCGCCTGATCGAGCGCGATCTTTCGGAAGGCGCGGATATGGTCATGGTCAAGCCCGGCCTGCCCTATCTCGACATCTGCCGCCGGGTCAAAGACAGCTTCGGCGCGCCGACCTTCGCCTATCAGGTCTCCGGCGAATACGCGATGATCAAGGCGGCAGCGCAAAATGGTTGGATCGACGGTGATAAGGTGATGATGGAAAGCCTGATGGCCTTCAAACGCGCCGGATGCGACGGGGTGCTGACCTATTTCGCGTTGGATGCTGCGCGGGCACTGGCGTCCTCTGACTGGCGCTCGGCCTGATCGCAGACAGCAAAATCCCGCCGCCGGACAAAACATGCGCACCGCAAGGCGTGACATGCGGCGGATTTGTGCCTATATTGCTCGCAATGACCGGGACACCCGGCGGTGAGCAAACAAAAATACAGGCAGTTCCATGGCACAGACCACTCTGACACGGCGCGGTTTCGCGCTTTCTTTACTGGCAGGCACCGGCACGCTGGCGGCGTGTGGCAATGGCATCGGTGGGCGCGGCGCGGCGACGATTGATGCGCGCGCGGATGCGACGTTGGCGGAAATGTACCGTCTTTATCCCAATACGGTGACATTGGCGCAGAAGGCGAACGGTATGCTCGTGATGCCGCTTGTGACCGAAGCAGGCTTGGGCATCGGCGGCGCTTATGGGCGCGGCGCGCTGCGTGTGGGCGATGTGACGGTTGATTACTACTCGGTCATCAAAGGCTCCGGCGGGTTGCAAATCGGCGCGCAGCAATATGCGCATGTGCTGTTTTTCATGACCGAAACAGCGCTAACCGATTTCCGCCAATCGCCCGGCTGGGCCGCGGGGGCTGATCTGGAATATGTGGTGTCAGACCGGGGCGACAGCCTGAACGCAGACACGACGACGGTGCTCTCTCCGGTTCTGGCGGCTGTGTTTGGCCGTGCGGGCCTGCGCATTGGCGCGACGCTGGAAGGCACCAAATATACGCGCATTATCCCCTGATCCAAAGATGGCTGCGCACCTTGAAGGCTGCGCAGCCCTTTGAAATCGCAGGGGTATTCTTAGCCCGACTCTTGCAAGCGCTTGAACAGGCTGGACGTATCCCAACGCCCGCCCCCCATTTTCTGCACATCTTTATAGAACTGATCGACCAGCGCGGTCACCGGCAGTGATGCCCCGTTCTCATCCGCCGCACTCAGGCAGATCCCAAGGTCTTTGCGCATCCAATCAACGGCAAATCCGTGATCGAAGTGATCATCGAGCATTGTCTCGAACCGGTTGACCATCTGCCAACTGCCCGCCGCGCCACCGCCGATCACGT
>CAZPXE010000574.1:2018-2494 GCA_964590545.1 uncultured Rhodobacterales bacterium
GTCAATCACTGCGCGCCCATCAAGCCCCGCTTTCTCGGCAAAATGCAGCCCCTCGCTCAGGCCTTGCACCAGCCCGGCGATACAAATCTGGTTGACCATCTTGGTCAGTTGCCCGGCACCGCTTTCACCCAGCCGCACACATTTCTTGGCGTAGACGTCAATCACCGGCTCAGCCTTGGCATAGGCATCCTCATCGCCGCCACACATCACCGCAAGCTGCGCGTTTTCCGCACCCGCTTGCCCGCCAGAAATCGGCGCGTCGACAAAATGGATGCCGCGCTCTTTCGCCGCTGCATACAGCTCGCCCGTGACAGTCGCCGAAACGGTGGTGTGATCCACAAAGATCGCGCCTGCGTCCATTCCGGCAAAAGCGCCATCTTCACCCAAGCAGACCGAGCGCAAATCATCGTCATTACCGACACAAGACATGACCATTTCAGCCCCTGCTGCCGCCTCACGCGGCGTTGGTGCAAACG
>CAZPXE010000575.1:0-2476 GCA_964590545.1 uncultured Rhodobacterales bacterium
CATCTGGTCGAAAATGGCGGGCGCATTGGCGAGTTGTCGAGCCGGGCCGGGGCCGACGATGAACTGCAACGCTTGCGCGAGCAGATTTCCCAGATGCGTGAGAAGACCAAGGCGCGGCTGGGACAGAAGTTCGAATTACTCCTGGGCCAGACCCACAATTACACCCATATCGACAATGATCTGATCCAACGATACGTCTGCATGGGCGACGATTTCGGCGCTGGGCAAGAGATTGATCCCCAAGGGCAATTTGCTGACATCACCCGGTCGGCTGACCTCTATCTTGACGCACCTGCTTTGCCGATGCCGTTGTGTGTCCGTGACACGCCGGGCGTGAATGACACGTTTATGATGCGCGAGCAGATCACCATCAAAGCCCTGCGCGGCAGTCGCATTTGTCTGGTCGTTCTGTCGGCCAGTCAGGCGCTGAGTACGATGGATATGGCGCTGGTGCGCCTGATCGCAAACGTCAAATCGCGCGAGGTTGTGATTTTCGTTAACCGGATTGATGAGTTGTCGAACCCGGCCTCTCAGGTCGAGGAAATCCATGCCTCCATCCGCCAGACACTGGCCGATCACAAGGGGCCAAGCGACGCGAAAATCATATTTGGCTCGGCCTATTGGGCCAATGCGGCGCTGAAGGATGGGCTGGGCGACATGGCCGCGGACAGCGCCGAGGCGCTGATGAGCTATGCCGGTGTCTATCTGGAGCCGGGAAGCGAGATAACAAACGGCGCCGCCTGGTCGCTGTCGGGCCTGCCAGCGCTGTACACCGCGATTTCGGAGCGGCTTGCCGAGGGGGAAGGCGCCGAGATGCTGAAGGGGATGCGCAAACGGGCGCTCAACCATCTGCGCGGGCTTCAGGCGACGTCGAAAGTCGTGTCGATGCGGCTGAGTGACAGCACATTGCAGGTGCTCGATGCCGACTCGCTGAACGCGGCGCTGACACAGGTAGAGCAGCAGGTGCGGGGCGCGTTTCAGGACAAGCTGAACAAGCTGACGGAAGGCTATGCGAGCCGGATTGAGCGGTCTCGCAAGCAGTTTCTGGACCGGGCGGTGGATTCGTTGCTGACCCATCTGGAGCAGCATGGCGAGAATGAAACATGGCATTACGCGCCTGATGGCCTGCGCATTCTGATGCGCTCCAGCTATCAAACCCTACGCCGGAACGTCGCGAAAGCCTGTGATGAGGTGCTGGCGCAGGCATCTTTGGCACTGACAGACATTTATCAGCGGTTGCTGTCTATCGAGGTGGACGGGTTCGAGATCACGCCCCCCGAAGCCCCGCAGTTCCCGCCGCCCGTGACGCTGGGCCAAACCATTGCACTCGACTTGCAAACCTCGTGGTGGAAGGGCTGGTGGCAGCGCCGCAAGGGCCATGACAAATACGCTGACGCCTATCATTCTTTGATCGCAGCGGAGATTGACCCGATTGTGACCGACCTGAAGGTTGGTCATGCCGAGGATATCCGCCGAATTGCGACCGAGCATCTGGAAGGCTTCCTGTCCGAACAGCGGGGCATTCTGGCAGATGTGGTTCAGAAGTCGCGCATTTCAGAGAGCGAACTCAAAGGCTTGTTCGGCATCACCGCACAGGAAGAGCGCGACGCGCTGTTTGAAATTCTGTTTGAAGAACTCACCCAAGACGAAGACGATATGATGGAAGAGGACGCGCCCGCTGCGCGGCCCGCACGCCCAATGCGCCCCCTCCGTAACTTGCATGGAGACGCGGCATGATGAACGCCCCCCGCAAACCCCGCATTGCCTTCATGGGCGAGTTTAGCGCGGGAAAGAGCACGCTGACCAACCTGCTGCTGGGCGGGCGTCCGTTACCGGAAAAGGTCACGGCAACGCGGCTCAGCCCGGTTTGGATGTCCTATGGGCGCGATGCGCCATATCGGATCAAGATGGACGGCGCGCAGGAGGAAATCTCGCTTTCCCGGCTTGATGGTATTCCGCTGGAAGACACGCGTGTCATTCGGATATTCTTCGAGGCGGACATTCTGGGTATCTGCGATCTGATTGATTTTCCCGGCATTTCTGACCCGAACATGTCATCGGAAGTCTGGCAGCGTGTGCTCGAAGAGGTGGATGCCATCATCTGGTGTACCCATGCGACGCAAGCCTGGCGCCAGTCGGAAGCGGCTGTATGGGAAGGCATTCCGCAAGCGGTGCGCGACCGGTCGATCCTGTTGATCACGCGTTTTGATAAGCTGACCAGCGTGCGCGACGAGCAGCGCGTGCTGGCCCGGCTTGAGCACGAAACGGCGGGGCAATTCGGGGGCATGTTCCCCATCTCGCTGACCGATGCTTTGGCCGCCGGCGACAATGAGGAAGAGTTCGCCGCCAGTGGCGGAGCCGCGTTCCTTGTGCATCTGCTGAACCAGATCAAACTTCTGTCTGAAACAGCCTGCCAGACCGAGCGGACCCTTTACCAGAACGCGATGGGCTTGGTCCTGTATGATGATGCGCCAGC
>CAZPXE010000576.1:0-2470 GCA_964590545.1 uncultured Rhodobacterales bacterium
CGAAGACCCGGAAAACGCTCGCTTCTTTGCGGGCGGCGATGGCGATCGGGTGCATTTCGACCTGCCCGCCTACGGGCTGAACCGCCTGACACGCGCAGGCGTCGGCCACGCGGAATGGACCCGCCACTGCACCTATCACGACCCGGATCGCTTCTTTAGCTACCGTCGTTCGGTCCACCGCAAGGAAGCCGATTACGGGCGGCTGATTTCAACAATCCGACTGTAATCCGGCTGTGAGTCGCGCATCATCGCGAAATCGGGCATAACTCTGGCGATCTTGCCAAAGGCTTGCCGCAATGATTTGGAAACAATCCGTCCAATTTGCGGGAATTGTTTCTCAAAATGCTGATTTTAAACGAATTTTATCTCTTTCAGGTTACCCATGGGTAACCCGCATCGCAAGCCTTAACTTTCCTGCGCCCCGCCAAACTTCCACCCAAATACTTGGTTAACCTTGTCCCAAAGCAGGCAGAAACCTTGCCGCGCACCGCAAATATGCGGGCGCCGCACGGGCAGGACAGAAGGCACAGGATATGCATCTTCAACGGGTCACAAAACGCTTCCTCGCAAGCACCCTTCGCACAGCAGAAATCGAAGACACCCCCCTTCCGTGGGCCCGCGTCCGCCCGGAAAAGGCCGAGCCGCCAGAGCCGGAATGGCCAGAGAACGTGATCCTGTTCAGACGGGCTTAAGCGGAATTCGATCAATTATTCACAGCAGGCACGCGCTCAACCGTGGCCAGCGCCGGACCGAAGAATCGAACTATCCAAACTTCGGCGCTCTTTTCTGAAACTGCGCTGCAATCACTTCCATCTGATCTGGCCTACCGATCAACTTTCCCTGCTCCACGCTTTCCGCCATCAGCACCTCTGCCTCGGACGCGCCGCTTTGCGCAACGCCAATCAAACGCTTTGCCGCGCGCAGCCCGGACGGGGATTTCAGCGTCAACTCCTCCGCCAGCGCCATCGCCGCGTCCAGCGGATCGTCGGCCAGTTCCGTCACCATCCCCCAAGCAGCCGCCTGCTGCGCCCCGACGGGCGTCCCGGTATAGGTCAGCTTGCGCAGCACGTCCGAGCGGACCAGCGTCGGCAGCAGCGCCATCGCGCCCATATCCGGCACAATGCCCCACTTCATCTCCATCAACGCCAGCTTCGCATCCGGCCCGGCAATCCGAATATCTGCGCCCAAAGCAAGCTGGAACCCGGCCCCGAAACAGACCCCATGCACCGCCGCGATCACCGGTTGGGGGCAGCGCCGCCAGATCATCGCAACCTCTTGCCATTGGTTCGTCGTGCCGTCCCCATGCGTGCGCGGCTCCAGCAGCGCAGCCGGGTTCGAGTCGGCCAATGCGCCAAGGCCCGCAATGTCGATCCCGGCGCAAAACCCCTTGCCCCGGCCTGACACCACCACCACCCGTGCATCCGACGCAGCGACCTCCTGCCCCGCGGCAATCACGGCGTCGATCATCTCCTGATCCACGGCGTTCATCTTGTCCACGCGGGTCAGTTCCACATGGGCGATGTGATTGGCATAGGTGATCTGGACGCGGTCGGGGTTGATCGATGACATGGCGGCTCCTCCGGGCTGTTGCGTGCCAGCAAACCCGATTTCCCGACCTCGCGATACCGGAACGCCGCGTCAGCGGTTTAGCGCACCACCCGTTCCACCGCGCGCATCGCGCCGAGGGATTTGTCATAGACCAGCGTCAGAATGCGCCGCGACTTGACCGCCTGCACCGCGCCCGGCACCAACCGCGCGCCAGAGGCGGCGGCAAGGCTGGCGATGAATGTCCTTCGAGAGAGTTGTGTCATAGCAAACACCTCCTGATTTCCAGATGGGAAGCGCGGCGGCTAATTGCACGGGGAAAACTGCGCGGCATTGCCCCGCCCGCATACCGCCTTATGCTTTGGTGCATGACGCATCCCGACCGCCCCCCACGACACCCCCCACCACGCTCCAGTCTCGCATGGACGGCGGCGGGTATGGTGGCGCTGGGGTTGGGGATGCTGGGCGTGATCCTGCCGCTGCTGCCAACGACGCCGCTGGTGCTGCTGGCGGCGTTCTGCTTTTCCAAGGGCTCGCCCCGGCTTCAGGCGTGGCTGTTGCGGCACAAGCAGTTCGGCCCGATGATCCGCGATTGGCAAGCGCACGGGGCGATTGACCGACGTGCGAAACGGATGGCGGCGGGGCTGATGACGCTGACCTTTCTGATCTGCGTGGCGCTCGGCCTGCCTGTGTGGGTGCTGGCGGTGCAGGCCACCTGCCTGATTGGCGCGGGCACCTATGTCTGGACGCGCCCGGACGCCTAGGGGCAGGACCCATTAATCCACCCCTTCCAATTCGTCAGATCTTGTGACTGACTAAGTTCAAGACCACAGGAGTAATGGTTATATTTCAATACCTTGAACTGACGATAGGCGCAAAATCCGGCGAACCCGTCCCGCCAAAGGCGGGCCGTGGCTCTGCGGCA
>CAZPXE010000577.1:0-2468 GCA_964590545.1 uncultured Rhodobacterales bacterium
CCATCCCTTGCAACGGATCATAGCGTTCGGCTGCGATGCTGCGCGTAGCCGAGCGCTCTGGGCTGATCTGCAGGGCGAATACCGACCCCGGCACGCCGAGGGGAGCGTCGTTTGGCGCGATGCCTGCCGTGCTTGGGCGCGTCACGTCGGGTGCTTGTGGCGGCGCGCTGGGCTGCGGTGCCAAACGCGGTTCCATCCCCTGCAACGGATCATAGCGTTCGGCTGCGATGCTGCGTGTGGCCGAGCGCTCTGGGCTGATCTGCAGGGCGAATACCGACCCCGGTACGCGGAGCGGAGCGGTTTCAGGTGCGATGCCTGCGGTGCTTGGGCGCGTCACGTCGGGTGCTTGCGACGGTGCGCTGGGTTGCGGCGCAAGGACGGGGGACATGCCTTGCAGTGAGTCAAACAGCTCTTCGGCAATGCTTTGTGTGGCCGAACGCTCGGGCGCGATCAGAGCAACAGTGAACAAGTCGGGCTGATTGATCCCCACCGTTTGTGCTGCCGCGCCAGTGCTTAGCTGCACCATTGGCTCCACTCGGATATCCGGTTCAACGAACGCCACGTCGATCACTGGGCGCAAATACGGGGCTGCTTCACGCTGCGGAATTGGGTCCGATGGCGGCACCGGAGCCGGCCCTAAAACAAAGCCCGTTCCGCGCAGCGTGACCAAAGGGTTCACATACTCCACAGGCGGTGGTTTGTACGTGATCAACGTTGCCGCCGTCAGCCCAATAAACAGGGTCACGCCCATGGACGGAAAGTCAGCAGAGGACATTCAGCTTCGCTCGTTTGTGGTCTGTCTGGCTTATACACAAATCGCTGTGTCTGCCGCCATATCTAAGCGCCGCATTTCGACACCAATTTCGGGTATTGTTAACGCATTTTCTGAAGCGGGATAACTCCCATACGGGCAATAGCATCTCTTTGGGCGATTTGTGGTTCCAAAAACCTCAGCCAACGGGCGTCTGCCGCCCTCGGATCATGCATCCGGTACCCGTCGAGCTGCACTTACCTTGCACCTGCGCGCATTCTTTGCCATTGCGGTGCGCGACACCTGACCCAATGAGGCCACCATGAAATTCACCCTGTCCTGGCTCAAATCCCATCTTGAGACCGACGCATCGCTGGACGACATTCTTTATGCCCTGACCGATTTGGGGCTTGAGGTGGAAGGCGTCGAAGATCGCGGGGCCAAGCTGGCCGATTTTACCATCGGCAAGGTGGTTTCGGCCGAAAAGCATCCCGATGCCGACCGCCTGCGCGTGTGTCAGGTACAGACGGATGAAGGGGTCAAACAGATCATCTGCGGTGCGCCCAATGCACGCGAGGGGATCACGGTGGTTGTCGCCAAGCCCGGCGTCTATGTCCCCGGAATCGATACCACAATCGGTGTCGGCAAGATCCGGGGCATCGAAAGCTTTGGCATGATGGCCTCCGAGCGGGAGATGGAACTGTCGGACGAACATGATGGCATTATCGAGTTGCCCTCTGGCGAGGTCGGCGACCGCTTTGTCGATTGGCTTGCCGAGAATGATCCGGCCAAGGTTGACCCGGTGATTGAGATCGCCATCACCCCGAACCGGCCCGACGCACTTGGCGTGCGCGGCGTGGCGCGGGACTTGGCGGCGCGCGGCCTTGGGGCATTGAAACCGCGAGAGGTTGAGCCTGTCCCGGCGGCGTTTAAAGCTGATCTGACGGTGAGCATTGATGAGGACACGCTTGACGGTAACCCCTTGTTCTGCGGACGTCTTATTCGCGGCGTTAAGAACGGGCCAAGCCCGGCTTGGTTGCAGGACCTGATCCGCGCGATTGGCCTGCGTCCGATCAACTTCCTTGTCGATGTGACCAACTTCTTCACTTACGATCTGAACCGCCCTTTGCACGTGTTTGACGCGGACAAGGTGCATGGCAACATCCGCGTGCATCGCGCGCAGGGGGGCGAGGAGTTGCTGGCGCTGGATGGGAAAACCTACACGTTCCAGCCGGGGCAGATGATCATCTCTGACGATCAAGGCCCTGAATCCATTGCGGGAATTATGGGCGGCGAAGAGACGGGCTGCACTGATGAAACCGTGAATGTCTTCATCGAATCCGCCTATTGGAACCCGGTGCAGACCGCCTACACAGGCCGCGCTTTGAAGATCAATTCCGATGCCCGCTATCGGTTTGAGCGCGGTGTTGACCCGGCCTTCACCCCCGTCGGGTTGGAGCATGCGGTGCGGATGATCGTGGATCACGCGGGCGGTGAAGCGTCCGAGCTGATTCAGGCAGGCGCGGTGCCGAACACCTCCCGCGCATACAAGTTGGACCCGGCACGGGTGCGCTCGTTGGTCGGCATGGAGATCAGCGAAAGCGAGCAGCGTCAGACACTTACGGCGCTGGGTTTCGTGCTGGAGGGCGATATGGCCCATGTGCCAAGCTGGCGTCCTGACGTGTTGGGCGTCGGCGATTTGATCGGCGCGGTCTTC
>CAZPXE010000578.1:0-2463 GCA_964590545.1 uncultured Rhodobacterales bacterium
ACGGAGCGACGGGACAAGGCCTTGGCGGCTTCGATCAATCAGAGAAGTGCACTTCAATCGACCCAGTGGATTGCAGCTTTGGGTGCACATCTGGAACCAAGCCTGACACGGTTTGATTGGTTGCTCGCAGGTCCATCCCGCAAGAGCATTCCGGCACTTGAGACGCAGGCGGCAAAGATTGCATTCCTCAGAGAATTGAATGCCGACAGCCTTTCTCTGGACTTGCCTGATGCGGAAGTGACCCGGCTGTCCCGGAAGGTCTCGCTGCGCAAGGCATCTAACCTGGAGCGAATTGCTGAGCCTCAACGAACCATTGAGCTTGCTAGTTTCCTTAAGCATCGTTTGGAAGTGCTCACCGACGGAACCATTGATCTCTTCAATCATTTGGTCAACGACATTGTCCGTCGTGCGCGGGATCGCGCGATCAGAACTGTCGCACGTCAAGCATCTCCTCTTCAGGTTCTGATTACTGAGATTGATGGACTGGTTCAGAACGAGGCTCTGTCAGGTGATGAACTTCGGGCAAGTCTTGTGGATCTGATCAGACCCTTTCGATCAGAGCGGCGGCCGATTACCCGCGCCATGGCTACACGCCAGGAACTTAGCCTTGCCATCAACGACCTGTCCCGACTGCTGGTCGTCGCCACAGGATTGAAGTTCGAACTACCCAAAGACCATGCTCTGACGGAAGCATTTGCCGTTCTTGGGACCTTGAAAAATAAGGAACTTGGAGCGGGCCAAGCCAACGTATTTGGCAGACCGTGGGAGCGGTTCATAGCGGATGAGGATCGCGCAGCAGCTTATCGATCCTGGACAGCAGCTACAGTTTTGTTGATTAAACGGAGCTTGCGGAATGGTTCGGCGAGCATCCCTCATAGCCGCGATCATCGCGATTTCGATAAACATCTGATACCAAACGACATTTGGGAAAGAGATCGAGGTCGTTTCCGCCGCAACCTCACGCCTCATAAGTCCTCAGAAGCTTATGTGGCACGCATTGAAGATGCCCTTGAAGCGGGTCTTGAGCAGGTTGTACTCAGCATTAAAGATGACAGCGTTCGAATTGTAGATGGCCGGATATCACTACCAAAGCCCGGTAGATTGGAAGTTGATGACGGCGTTGAGATAACCCGTCGCCAGCTTCTCAGCCCGCTTGGGCCTATCCAATTCTCAGATGTCATTATCGCTGTCGACGAGTTCATCGCCATGTCACGGACCTTGTTAGGGCGATCGCCTTCGTCAGACCGGGAACAGATCGTGCTCTTTGCTGCCATTCTGGCTTTGGGATCTGACTTAACACCTGCCGATATCGAACGCATGGTCGCGGGTGTTAGTGCGGACAGTGTTGGTCAGATGATGCGAAAGCTTGAGACTTCCGGACGTCTGAGAGAAGCCAATGATGCGCTTGCTGCCTTCATCACAAAGCTTGATATCGCTAAAGTCTGGGGCGGTGGCATGACGGCCTCCGCCGATATGATGAGCCTAGATGCAACCCGCACCTTGTGGTCTGCCCGCTCGGATCCGCGGCGGAAAACACCGGCCATGGGAACTTACGCGCATCTCTCGGATCAATGGACGCTCATTCACGATCAACCGCTTGTGCTAAATCAAAGGCAAGCTGGGGCAGCGTTGGAAGGCGCGCTGCGGCATGACGGCGGAACCCTCGAAAAGGTCGCCGTCGACACCCATGGTGTCACTCACTTCTCAATGGGATTGGGCAAGCTTTTGGGCTTCGACATCTGCCCGAGGCTGGCGCGTCTTGCGGACCGCAAGCTCTATGTCTTCAAGGACACGAAAGTTCCTGAAGCGCTCGAGCCAATCGTCTCCAGAACGATATCACGGCGCGCGATTGCTCTCGGTTGGGACGGAGTTCTCAGGCTTGCCGCATCGACCCAAGGCGGATGGTGCAGCGCTGTTTGGGCCGTGGAACGCCATAGCTCTGCATCTGTCGGAATGCCCATCTACAATGCTGGCGAAACCTTGGGTAAGCTTCAGCGCTCGGTGTTCCTCTGCGACTATTTTGGGCGACCCGCATTCCGCCAAGAAATCCAGCGCCAACTCAGCCACATTGAATCCATGCATACACTTCAACGCGCAATCCATAACGGCCCGATCTCTCCGCGCAGAGGCCGGACGCGCGAGCAGATGACAGCGATCTCGGGAGCGCTCACGCTGCTGACCAACATCGTCATCGCCTGGAATGCCTATCAATTTGATCGCGCAGTAAGCCATGCCAATTGGAACCGCCCCAGAGATCACATCCGTCATGTTGCGCCTATTGCTCACGCACACATTAACCTCAAAGGCACCATTACCTTTGATCTTGAGCAGCACAGAAATCCACACAAGAATGACGATGGACAGGGTAGAAAACTTGCAAATGAACCGCGTTGAGGACCCACATCAATAAAATCAATGACTTAGCTGAAATCTGCGAAATTTACGCAAATAATTCAATTACTT
>CAZPXE010000579.1:0-2461 GCA_964590545.1 uncultured Rhodobacterales bacterium
ATGCTCACAGGTGGCACCACTGTGGGCGCACTCAATGCCACTGTGGATCTGTCTTCGCTCACCCCGACCGATCAGTTGACTGTGACGGTGAACCGTGGCTTCCAGTGGACCTTCTTGTCGGAGTTCACGTTTAGCACTGCCGCGCCTGCCGTCCCCGTGCCAGCGGGATTGCCACTGCTGCTGACGGGGCTCGGCGCATTTGCTTGGCTTCGGCGTCGCAACGCCTAGTCGGTAAACCGCACCTTACCGATAAACGGCAGGTTGCGGTTGCGTTGGGCAAAATCGATACCGTAGCCCACAACGAACTCATCGGGGATTTCAAAGCCGGTCCAATCGGCTTTGAAATCCACCTCGCGCCGGGTGGGCTTGTCCAGCAGAGCAATCGTTTTCAACCGGGCAGGCGCGCGTCCGCGCAGCAAGCGGTGGACATGGTGCATCGTGTGGCCGGTATCGACGATGTCCTCGACAATCAGCACATCGCGCCCCTCTATCGCGCCGCGCAGGTCCTTGAGGATACGCACCTCGCGCGAGCTTTCCATACCGTCGCCATAGGAAGACGCCTCCAGAAAATCGACCTCAATCGGCAGGTCCAATTCGCGCACCAAATCGGCGATGAACACGAAGGAGCCGCGCAGCAGCCCGACCACGACCAGCTTGTTCGTATCAGCGAACTCGGTCTCAATCTCGTGGCACAATTCCTCGATCCGCGCCGCAATGGACTTGGCCGAAATCATCTTGTCGATCTCATAGGGACGATCTGTCATAGGCATTCCTTCTTGAAGCGCGGCCCGTTTTGGCCCACATCTCCGCAACTGCGTTCGTAATTCAGCAAAGGCCCCATGCCTACCCATACGGAAACGAAATTTTTGCCTTATAGCGCCGCGCAGATGTACGATTTGGTCGCCGATGTGGGGGCCTATCCAAAATTCCTGCCGTGGTGTGCCGCCGCGCGTATCCGCAGCAGGGCGCAGCAGGGGGAGGCTGTGGTGATGGAAGCCGATCTTGTGATCTCCTTCAAAGTGTTTCGCGAACGCTTCGGCAGCCGCGTGACGCTTTGGCCCGCGCAGATGAAGGTCGACACCGAATATCTCGACGGCCCATTCCGCTATATGCAGTCCAACTGGTCGTTTGAAGAGGCGGAAGGCGGTTGCAACGTCACCTTCTTCGTCGATTTCGAGTTTAAGAACGCGATCCTGCAAGGGATCATCGGCGTCGTGTTCAACGAAGCCATGCAACGCATCGTCCGCGCTTTTGAACGGCGGGCCGCGGAGTTACACGGGTGAGTGTCTTGGCGGAGCCGTGCAAATGAGTGTCTCGGCCAAGCTAGCTCGGTTCGTGGCAAATGCCGCGCCGGACGCCGCGTCTGCACATGCCGCAGCCGTGATGCGGCTGTCCTTCTACGATTGGCTTGCGTGCGGCATTGCAGGCAAAGACGAGCCCGTCGCGCAGATTTTGCGTCAGGCTTACGTCCCGGACGTGCTTGGCTGCCCGGTCTTCGGAACGGACACAAGCTATGCCAGCCAAGACGCCGCGCTGATCAACGGCGCGACCTCCCACGCGCTCGACTATGACGACACCCATTTCGCTCATATTGGCCATCCGTCGGTCGCGGTTTTCCCGGCGGCGATTGCGAGCCAAAAGTCAGGCAAAGATGTGCTCTGGCACGCGCTGCTCGGCGCAGAAGTGTCGGTGTGTGTCGGTCTGTGGCTTGGCCGCAGCCATTATCAGGCGGGATTCCACCAAACCGCGACGGCGGGGGCCTTTGGCGCAGCCGCAGCAGCGGGGCTGGGACTTGGTCTGACCGAGGCGCAATTCCAAGCCGCCTTCGGGCTTGTTGCGACCCAAGCGGCGGGGCTGAAGGCGCAGTTCGGCACCATGGGCAAACCCTATCACGCTGGCCTCGCTGCGCGTACCGGGGTTGAGGCTGCACGGCTGGCGCAGGCCGGGTTCGACACACGCGGCGCGGCGCTGGAAGGCCCGTTTGGCTTCGCGGCCACCCATGCGGGCGAGGGCAATATGGATGCGTTCGATGGGCTGGGCGACATCTGGCGCATGGAAACCGTCAGCCACAAATTCCATGCCTGCTGCCACGGCTTGCACGCGATGTTGGAGGCGTTGAAAGACTGCCCACGCGATGCATCGCGGCTTGAGGTGTTCACCCATCCCCGCTGGCTGAGCGTGTGCAACATCCCGTCCCCCGCGAGCGGGTTGGAGTGCAAATTCAGCTACCGTCACACGGCTGCAATGGCACTGCGCGGCCATGATACGGCGGCGCTTGCCTCCTATACGGACGCTCTTTCGGAAAACGCGGAACTGGTAGACCTGCGCGCGCGCATCACCGTCCAAACCGATGACAGCTTGAGCGAAATGCAAGCGCGTGTCGTGGCGTATCGCCCCGGTGGGGAAACGCAAACCCTGTTCCACGATCTCGACGCGCCAATCTCGCTCGACGACAAGGCGG
>CAZPXE010000580.1:0-2456 GCA_964590545.1 uncultured Rhodobacterales bacterium
ATCAGGCGGACCTGCATCTGGCGCTGAAACCGGGCAGTGATGTGGCTCTGTTCAATTCAGTTTTGGCGCAAATTCACGAGATGGGCGCGATTGATGCGGCGTTTGCCAGCCATGTGAACGGGCTGGATGAGGCGGTGAACGCCGCCTATGGCGAGCGCGGGGAAACGGGGCTGAGCGAGGCGGATATCGCCCGCTTTTGCCAGATGTGGATCAGCACCGAGAAGGTCGTGACCGTCTTTAGCCAAGGCGTAAACCAATCCACCTCCGGTTCAGACAAGGTGAATGCGATCCTGAATTGCCACCTTGCCACGGGCCGGATCGGCAAGCCGGGCTGCGGGCCGCTATCGGTGACGGGACAGCCCAACGCGATGGGTGGGCGCGAGGTCGGCGGGCTGGCCAATATGCTCGCCTGCCATCTGGACCTTGAGAACGCCGCCCACCGCACTGCCGTGCAGGATTTCTGGCAATGCCCCAGCGTGCCGATGACGCCGGGGCTGAAGGCCATTGAGATGTTCGATGCCGTGGCGGAGGGCAAGATCAAGGCGCTTTGGATCATCCACACCAACCCCGCCGTCTCGCTGCCCGACGCGGATAAAGTGCGCGATGCGATTGCGGGCTGCGATTTTGTGGTTGTCAGCGACATTACCGGCGCGACCGATACGGCGCGGCTGGCCCATGTGCTGCTGCCCGCCTCAGGCTGGGCCGAGAAGGACGGCACCGTCACCAATTCCGACCGCACCATAAGCCGCCAGCGCGCGGTTCTTTCGCCACCCGGCACCGCGCGCGCAGATTGGGACATTCTGGCCGATGTGGGTCGCCGGATGGGTTGGAGCCAAGCGTTCGACTACTCGCACCCGGTTGAAATTTTTCGCGAATACGCCGCCATGTCCGGCATCGCTGGCAAGTTTGGGCGCGACTTCGATATCTCGGCGCTGAAAGACATTGATTTGGCGGGCTACACCGATCTTGCACCCTTCACCTGGCCTCTGACCGAGACCCGTGCCGGAGGCCGCTTCTTCGCCGATGGCCAGTTCTTTCACGCTGACGGGAAGGCCAAAATGCTGCCCGTTCAGGCGAAGCCGCCGCAAGCCGCCGTCAGCGCAGAGTTCCCCTATCGCCTTAATACAGGCCGTATCCGCGACCAATGGCACACGATGACCCGCACGGGCCTGTCGCCAAGCCTGTCGGCGCATCTGGCCGAGCCTTATGTGGACATCCACCCCGAAGACGCCGCTGCGCTGTGCATCGACAAGGCGCAACTGGTGAAGCTGACAAGTGCATGCGGTACAGCGATCTTCCGGGTGCGCTTCACCGATGCGCAGACCAGGGGCGATTTGTTTGCGCCGATGCACTGGACCGGGGAAACCGCCCCCGCCGCGCGGGTGGACACTTTGGTGCCAGCGGCGCTGGACCCTGTCTCGGGCCAACCAGAAAGCAAGGCGGCAGTGGTAAAGGCCGAACGGTTTGACGCGGCGTGGTACGGGTTCGCCGTATCGGTTGCGGATATTGATCCCCAAACAGACTACTGGGCGCGCGCACGCACCACGGCGGGTTGGCGGGTCGAGATGGCCGGGGCCACGCCCGTTGCCAATTGGGAAACCGAAGCGCGCCGCCTGTTCGGGCTGCCGAGCGCCGAGGTGCAGATTATCGAAGACCGCGCGCGCGGTGTTGCGCGGCTGGTATTCCACGAAGGCGAGCGACTGCTCGCGGCGCTCTATGTCTCGCCCACCCCCGTCGCAGTTATGCGCGATTACATCGCGGGCCAGTTGGGCCAGCCGACCGAGGATGCGCTGACTGGCTTAGTCCCCGCTGACAAACCCAACCCCGGCCCCGTTGTCTGCGCCTGCTTTGGCGTCGGGGTGAACACCATTCTTGGGGCGATTGAGACGCAGAACCTGCTCACCGTCGAAGCCATCGGCAACGCGCTAAGCGCCGGGACCAATTGCGGCTCTTGCCGCCCGGAACTGAGCGCCATGCTCGCCGCGCGCCAGCGCAGTGAAGCCGCAGAATGAACGACCCGGACCCGGAGTATCTGATATGAAAAGTTTCCCCATGTTCATCCGCACCACAGGCCGCAAAGTGGTCATCGTGGGCGGCGGCGAGACAGCAGCGCAAAAGGCGCGGCTGATCCTGAAGACCGATGCCGAGATCACCATTGCCGCCCCGGATCTGGACCCGGAACTGGCGCATCTGGTCAAAACGGGCCGCGCCGCATGGCACGAGGGGCCGATCACGGCGGACCTGTTCAAAGGCGCTGTTATTGGCTTCGTCGGCTCCGGCTGCCCCGGCATTGACGCCGCCATTCACAGCATCGCCAAGGATGGCGGTTGCCCGGTGAATGTGGTCGACCAGCCGGACCTGTGCGATCTGACAACGCCGTCGCTCGTGGACCGCGACCCGGTTGTCGTGGCGATTGGCACCGAAGGAACTGCGCCGGTGCTGGCCCGCCAAGTGAA
>CAZPXE010000581.1:0-2455 GCA_964590545.1 uncultured Rhodobacterales bacterium
CAGGCGCAAAATCCGGCGAACCCGTCCCGCCAAAGGCGGGCCGTGGCTCTGCGGCAT
The DNA here is from genome assembly GCA_964590545.1 of uncultured Rhodobacterales bacterium. Taxonomy (GTDB): domain Bacteria; phylum Pseudomonadota; class Alphaproteobacteria; order Rhodobacterales; family Rhodobacteraceae; genus Aliishimia. The sequence continues at coordinate 58 of CAZPXE010000581.1, forward strand.
CCCTTCGGGATGACGGGCACCGAGAATGCACGACCTCAGCAGCGTGCTTCCCTTGCCATGACGGCCAGTCGTGTCTTCGGACGGCAAGCCGCTGATTCCGCGCATTTTTCGGTGTTGAGAGGGGTGGCTTAATGGGTCCTGACCCTAATGCAGCTGTCCTGAATGCACCGAGGTCACTTCCCGGTTCAGCACCAGATTGACTTCCCGGCTGTCGTCATATTCGCCGCTGGTCGTTCCCGATATCTCGTCAAAACTGCCGCTAAAGCTCTCGCCATGGTTGATCGTGAGCAGGATGCGCGGCGCGTTTGCGTCGTTGACTGCGGCCTCGTACTCATCGGAGCCGATCGCGTGATCTTGCGCAAAGCTGCTGTTGTAAACAGCGCCGCTGCCAGTGACGAGATCGGCAATGTCGCTCACGCCCTCCGGTGTCCAGATGATCAGTGTGTATTCGTGGGTATAGATCTCTTGATCGTTCAGCCCATAGGTCTCTTCCAACAGTCTTACTTGATGCAGGTGCCCCGAGACCGACGGGTCAATTTCGAGCCGGACTGTATCGTTGTCGTCATCCAGCGAAACTGTGCTGTGCCCTTCGAAACGCGCGTCTTCCACTGGCTGGCGCCACAATTCCAACGGCAGACCGTCGCTCGGAGCTTCTGTTACGCGGAACGTCAGGTGGTCGGTGCCCGCGCCGCCTTCCACATGACCGCCGAGCTCAGTGGTGATCGTGTCATCGCCCGCGCCGCCGTAGATGCCCGCATCCACCGCTGCGCCGGAGGGGCCAGCGCCGACGTCAATGTCGTCATCGCCAGAACCACCATAAACGTCATGCCCTGTGCCAGTGACCGAAATCGAATCGTTCCCTGTCCCGCCCAGAATGAGAACCCCGTCGCCAGCGCCAGAGATCGTGTCGTCACCATCGCCCGCGCTCACCATTTCGCTCGCATCGTCGATCGTCAGGTTATCAGCGGCTTCGGTCCCTTCAATCGTGCTCGCTCTTTCGCCGCCTTGAGCCTGGCTCAGTTGCGCTTCGCCAGTGACAATGGAAACGCAATCTTCACTCACGTCGTCGATGCCGCGCAGCAAGACATCAAAATGCACCTCATCACCGCCCGGATCCGCGCTGTCGAAAAGCGACAATGTGATCATCGCGCCTTGCGCGCTATCGGTTTGATCTGATGGTGTAACGTCCAGCCTGTATTCCAGACTGGCATCGGAAGAGAAGGAGGCCGCGCTGTCTTCGAAACTCTGCCGGGCAAGCTGGTCGAGATCGAAGCCCACCAAGTCGGCCTGAGGATCGAAGCCATCGATGATATTGACGTGACCGGCATCGCCGCGCGCGGTTTCGGCCACGAAAACTTCCCCCGCCTGCGTCCCCGTTACCGTGTCCAGCGCATTAAGGTGGAGTAGGTCGCGGGCATCTGCCGCTTCTTCGTCTTCGGGCGAGTCGGCAGCGTGCTCCTCATCATCTTCGCTTTGGGTTAGGATAAAGGCCGATCCCAATACACCCATTCCGAGTAAGGCCAGCAAAATAGCACTCATTGGACTGCCATCCGCCTGCCGGACAGAAGCAAAAGCGCGGCATGTGATCCCGCGTTTGCGACAAAATGACCGGATTTTAGCCTGACTCGACCCATGGAGACGTTGATTTTTCCCAATTTCTTTTCGCGCAAAGCGTCGCAGTAGGGACAAGAACATGAAATCGTTAAATTATCGCGAAAATCAGACTCCGCTAAGCATGTTGCGGGCGCGGAAAGCCTCTGCTATGCCCCGCGTGATTTCGCCGGGTGATGCAATCTATCGCCGGGATAAATGCTCTTGGCCACTTACAAGGGGTGGGTGGCAGAGCCGCGACTAAGAAGGGATGGACGTGTCCGAACCAGCTTCGATTTCCTCTGGCATCGCCGACCGCTACGCCACCGCCGTGTTTGAACTGGCGCGTGAAGATAAGAAGATTGCTGCGATTGAAAGCGATCTGTCGGCCCTCAACGATGCCCTGTCAGACAGCCCTGACTTTTCCGCCCTGATCTCTTCGCCGATCTACTCACGTGCGGAGTCGGCCTCGGCCATCGCCGCCATCGCGAAGAAGATGAAACTGTCCCCGATCATGACCAACACGCTGAACCTGATGGCTGAAAAGCGCCGTCTGTTCGTGCTGCCGCAGCTTGTGGCCAGCCTGCGTGCGATGATCGCCGAGGATAAGGGCGAAGTGACCGCCGATGTCGTCAGCGCGAAAGCCCTGACCAAGGCGCAATCAGACAAACTTGCCAAGTCGCTGAAAGCGACGACCGGCAAAGATGTGACAATCAATGAAACCGTCGATGAAAGCCTCATTGGCGGTTTAGTCGTTAAAGTGGGCTCGAAGATGATCGACACGTCGATCGCCTCCAAGCTCAACGCA
>CAZPXE010000582.1:0-2455 GCA_964590545.1 uncultured Rhodobacterales bacterium
GATCGGGCCGTGTTTTGATGTCGATCCATGCGATCTGAAAGCTCTGCAAGAACTTGCGATACAGGTCTCGCCAGATCTTATCATTGTTGGCCCCGAAGCACCTCTTGCGGCAGGAGCGTCCGATGCGCTGCGCGCGCGCGGGTTTGATGTATTTGGCCCGAGCCAGGCTGCGGCCCAGCTTGAAAGCTCCAAAGCGTTCTCGAAAGACAAGATGAAAGCCTATGGTGTGCCGACCGCTGCCTATGGCCGGTTCACTGATGTGGATGCAGCGATTGAATTTCTCGACACAATGGAAGCACCATACGTTCTGAAGGCTGACGGCCTCGCGGCAGGCAAAGGTGTCGTGATTGCTGAAACGCTGGAGCAGGCAGCCGAAGAAATAGAAGCGATGCTTGGCGGGAAATTTGGCGAAGCATCGGCAGAACTCGTCATCGAAGAATTCATGCACGGCGAAGAAGCTTCGATCTTTGTGCTAACCGATGGGGAAGGCGCGCTATACCTTCCAGCCTGTCAGGATCATAAACGCGCACATGATGGCGACACTGGCCTCAACACCGGGGGAATGGGCGCGTATGCACCAGCGCCCGTGATCACGCCGCGTGCGATGGAGCTTATCCAAGCGCAAATTGCTGAGCCCATGCTCGATGGCATGGCGCAAGATGATATGCCGTATCAAGGCGTCCTTTATATTGGTGTGATGATTACCGAAGACGGTCCAAAGGTCGTTGAGTTCAATGCACGGTTCGGCGATCCAGAATGCCAAGTGCTGATGGCGGGTTTACCAGGAGATATCGTTCCAGCATTGCTGATGTGCGCAACGGGCGGACTGACGAGCGCGCATAGTTTCCTCGCCGATCAAATGGGTCTGCGCGAGTTTCAGCCAACGGCAAATGTGGTCATGGCGAGCAATGGCTATCCAGAAGCCTATGAGAAAGGCTCCCTCATCGCGGGTGTTGATGATGCCGGTAATATCGATGGCGTCACCGTTTTTCATGCGGGCACTGATATGAACGATGCAAACGAACTCGTCGCGAATGGTGGGCGGGTGCTGAACGTGACGGCATCTGGCGAAACGCTGAAAGCGGCGGTTGATCTTGCTTATGAAGGAGTTGCCAAGATCGATTGGCCGGGCGGGTTCAACCGAACGGATATCGGCTGGCGGGCGCTCGAAAGGGAAGTGTAAGTTTCCCTAGCGACGACCCTTGGAAGCGCGCCAATCAACAGCTACAACGCTCCCAACAAGATTGGGAGGTTCGACATGGCTGAAGCCACAGCACAGGAAATGTTCACCGGCACAAAGGATGTCGCTGAGTCGCATCAGTTTAACGAAGCTAACCTGGCTGCGTGGATGGAAGAAAATGTCGAAGGCTACGAGGGCCCGCTTGTCGTCAAGCAATTTAAAGGTGGCCAGTCGAACCCGACTTACAAACTCTTTGCTGGCGGCAAGACCTATGTCATGCGCCGCAAGCCGCCAGGCAAATTGCTGCCATCGGCTCATGCGGTAGACCGAGAATTTCGTGTCATCAGCGCGCTTTACCCGCTCGGATACCCTGTTGCGCGGCCATTTGGTCTATGCACTGACGAAGCAGTTGTGGGCACAATGTTTTACGTCATGGATTGCGTCGAAGGTCGTATCCTCTGGGATGGGACGTTGCCGGGCGTTGATCCAGCAGAGCGCCGCGCGATCTATGAAGCCAAAGTGAAAACCTTTGCCGACTTGCACAATGTCGATTGGCGTGCTGCGGGCCTGGAAGGATTTGGCAAGGAAGGGGATTATGTCGCCCGCCAAATCCATCGTTGGACAAAACAGTACCAGCTTTCGGAAACCAAAACGATTTCGGAAATGAATGAACTCATTGAATGGTTGCCGGAGAACATTCCGCCGGGTGATAAAACGACCATCGTTCATGGCGATTACCGGCTCGACAATATGATCCTGCATCCAGAAGACCCGAGCGTCATTGCCGTTCTCGATTGGGAACTTTGCACGCTTGGTGACCCGCTGGCTGATTTTTCCTATCACCTCATGAACTGGGTGATGCCGAGCAATGATCCGGGCCGCAAAGCGCTCGTCGATATTGAAGACCTGCAAGCGCATGGCATTCCAACTATGGACGAGTATGTCGAACTCTACTGCGGCCATACCGGCCGAGATGGGTTGCCAGAGCTCAACTATTACTTTGCCTACAATGCTTTCCGTCTTGCGGGAATTTGCCAAGGCATCGTCGGGCGCGTACGCGATGGTACCGCGTCGAATGCCAACGCAGCAGCGATGGAAGCGCGCGTGCCATTACTGGCCTCGTTTGCACATCAATGCGCGAAAAAGGGCGGGATGTAACGCTTAGCGGCACCCACCTTTATTCAGAGAATGGTTGAACACGTAGGTGTTCTTGCCTACCCGGCGCGTTACTCTGCGTAGGGGGTTAAATCCGGGGTGATCGTAAGACTGAACAAA
>CAZPXE010000583.1:0-2446 GCA_964590545.1 uncultured Rhodobacterales bacterium
TAGGTGAGTGTTGGTCCCAAGGTCACGCCACGATGATGATTATGGGCGAGGTGTGTACCCGCGCCTGTTCCTTTTGCAACATTGCGACCGGCAAGCCGCCCGAAGATCTTGACCCGTTCGAGCCGGGGCGCGTGGCCCATGCGGTGGAAAAGCTGGGGCTGAACCATGTGGTGATCACCTCTGTTGACCGCGACGACGTGCAGGATGGCGGGGCAGAGCATTTTGCCCAGACCATTCGCGCTGTGCGGCACCGCTCGCCCGATACAACGATTGAGATTTTGACGCCGGATTTCCTGCGCTGCGATCCATCCGTGTTGGAAATGGTGGTCGAGGCGCGGCCCGACGTGTTCAATCACAATCTGGAAACCGTGCCGGGACTTTATCCCGAAGTGCGGCCCGGCGCGCGGTATTTCCACTCGCTGCGGCTGCTCCAGCGCGTCAAGGAACTCGACCCGATGATGTTCACCAAGTCCGGCATCATGGTCGGGCTGGGCGAGACCAAGCAGCAGGTTGTGCAGGTCATGGAAGACATGCGCGCCGCCGACATCGATTTCCTGACCATCGGCCAGTATTTGCAGCCCACGCCAAAGCACCATGCCGTGGACCGCTTCGTGCATCCCGATGAGTTCGCAGCCTATGAAAAAGCCGCGTATGGCAAAGGGTTCCTGATGGTGTCCGCCACACCGCTCACCCGCTCGTCCTACCATGCGGGCGATGATTTCGCGCAATTGCGCGCGGCGCGTCAGGCGAAGGTGGCGCGCGGGTAGGCGGAATTTGAAACTCCACCCTTGCGTCGATCCTTCAAGGATCGACGGGCAGTTTAAGTTGGAAATGGCACGCACGCGGGACCAATCCTTGCAAGGATTGGTCGGAGTTGGCTTGTCTTGAGGCGGGCGGGTCAATCCTTGAAGGATTGACGTCTTCGCAGGCCTGGAAAGCTGTGTTAGCTTTTGCCTTATTTCAAGGAGCTAACATTATGGATATCAAAATCATTTCATGGAATGTCGAGCATTTCACCGGCAAGAAAACCGGCGCGCGCGCCGGACGGGTTCAGCGGGTGGTGGACCTTCTCAAAAACGAAAACCCAGATATTTTCGCGCTTATGGAAGTGCAAGGGAGCACAGTTTATCAAGCGATGGTCAGCGCTTTCCCCGGTTGGTCCTTTGCGATCACCGAAGGCAAGCAGGTGCAGGAAATTCTGATCGGCTGGCGCTCGGGCCTTACCGCTTTCATGACCCAGCGCAATGAGTTTCGGCGCGGAAATCTTTCCCTTCGTCCCGCCGCACTTCTGACAGTAAGCGGCACGCAGGGGCGTGGGCCGCTGTCGATGCTGTTCTCACATCTCAAGAGCTTCCCAACCCCGGAAGGCTACGGCCTGCGCGACGGGATGATCGGCAACGCCCGCTCGCTGAAAAAGGCGATTGATAAAGGCACGGACGATACCGCGCGCTTTGTCCTGCTTGGTGATCTGAACACGATGGGGCTGAACCTGACCTTCTCGCCCAACGATCTGTCCGCAGACGAAGAAATCGCCCGAATTGACCGTATCCTTGGCGCGCGCGATCTGCACCGCATGCCCAAGACGCACCCGGCGACCTTCAACAACGGCAGCGGCTCGACCTATCCGCCCGCCGATCTGGACCATGTCTATGCCTCGGGCAATTGCGACATCGCCGATGTGAACGGCGCCAAGGTCCGCGTGGCTGGCTGGGCCGAAGAGTCGACGGTGGCCAAACAAGACAAATGGATCGACGAATTCTCGGACCACGCGCCTTTGATCTTCACGGTTGAGAACGTTTAAAGCGCGCGGCGTGTCACAAATTCCACCTTGATCGAACGCAACTGGTCAGTTAGCCAATGTTCATTAACCTTTGGAGTTTTTTTATGTTGAAGCAACTACTTGCAGTTGTCGCGATTTGCGCACCAGTGGCCACTTTCGCGTCGACGGTTACACCGATCAGCTACACCTATATCTCCGCCCCGAATGGCGGTTCGGCGTATCGGGACGATTCCTATAACGGCACAACTGGCCAGCTAACCGATGGCGTGTCCGCAAACTCGGATTGGCAGGCAACCGACGGCTTCAATCGCCCCGGACCAAACGTGGGGTGGAGCCTGATCAATCCTGTGATCCAATTCGACTTCGATCAGGATTATGACTTCTCTAATCTCGTAATGAATTTCCAGGACGGGCAAGGCATCGCTGGTGTCGGCATCCCGGACTCGGTGACTGTGAATGGTGTGACATCACCGATGCTCACAGGTGGCAACACTGTAGGCGCACTTAATGCCACTGTGGATCTGTCTTCGCTCACCCCGACCGATCAGTTGACTGTAACGGTGAACCGTGGCTTCCAGTGGACCTTCTTGTCGGAGTTCACGTTTAGCACCGCCGCGCCCGCCGTCCCCGTGCCTGCGGGATTGCCACTGCTGCTGACGGGGCTCG
>CAZPXE010000584.1:0-2445 GCA_964590545.1 uncultured Rhodobacterales bacterium
TATTCGTGACAACCCTGTTCGTGGACGCGGATGCCTGCCCGGTGAAAGCCGAGGCGGAGCGGGTGGCCACGCGGCATGGGGTGCCGATGAAGCTGGTCTCGAATGGCGGGCTGCGGATGTCGCAGAACCCGCTGGTCGAGGTGGTGATTGTCCCGGACGGGCCGGATGTGGCCGATATGTGGATCGTGGAGCGTTGCGGGCCGGGGGATGTGGTGATCACGTCTGACATTCCGCTGGCGGCGAAATGTGTGGAGGCGGGCGCGCGGGTGCTGAAGCATAGTGGCGAGCGTTTGACGGAGGCCAATGTGCGCGAAGCGCTGGCGATGCGCGATTTGATGACGGACCTGCGTGCGGCGGATCCGTTCCGGCAGGGCGGTGGCAAGTCCTTCGGCAAGGCGGACCGGTCGCGGTTTCTGGATGCGTTGGAGCGGGAGCTGCGGGCGGTTAAGGGGTGAACCTTTGGCGCGAGGCCCCGGATCAAGTCCGGGGCGGGTATAGGTGAATTCCACACGTCCCGGGCTTGACCCGGGACCTCGCGCCACTCATCACTACGGCGCAAGTGAAAGGCTCCACCCCATGACCATCCAAACCGTTGTTTTTGATATCGGGAATGTCCTTCTCGAATGGCATCCGACCCGCATGTATGACGCGGCGATTGGCGCGGCGCGGCGTAAGGCGCTGTTTGAGGCGGTGGACCTGAGCGGCATGAACCTTGAGGTTGACCGGGGCGCGCCGTTTCGGGCGAGTGTGGAGGGGATGGTTGCCAAGCACCCGGATTGGGCGGAGGAGATTATGCTGTGGCATGATCGTTGGCTCGAGATGGCCTCGCCCGCGATTGACCATTCTGTTCGGTTGATGCGGGCGTTGCAGGGCAAGGGCGTGCCGGTGGTGTCGCTGACGAATTTTGGCATCGACACATATGATTTCGCGGCCAAGCACTATGATTTTCTGAACGAATTCGATGTGGATTTCATTTCGGGCCATATGAAGGTGATCAAGCCGGACCCGGCGATTTATCAGATGTTGGAGGATAAGTTGGGTCTGTCGGGGGATGCGTTGATGTTCACGGATGACAGTTCGGCCAATATCGCAGCCGCCGCCGCGCGGGGCTGGCGCACGCATTTGTTCGAAGGGCCGCAAGGCTGGGCGGATCGGTTGGTGGCTGAGGGGCTTTTGACGGAGGAGGAGGCGCGATGAGTGTGCCGTTTATCTCGTTTGAAGAGGGCGAGGCGGTTCTGGACTGGATCGGGTTGGCCGAGGCGTTGGAGGCGGGGCACGCGCTGCCGAAGGCCGAGATTGGGGACACGTTTCTGTATCGTGACCCAGATACGCTGCTGAGCCGGTCGGCGCTGATTGACGGGCTGGGGATTGCGGTGAAATCGGCGACGGTGTTTCCGGGCAATCCGGGGCGCGGCAAGCCGATGATCAACGGGTCGGTGTCGCTGTTTTCTGATGTGGATGGCACGTTAGAGGCGCTGGTGGACTTCCATTTGGTGACCAAGTGGAAGACGGCTGGCGACAGTCTGCTGGCGGCGCGGAAACTGGCGCGGCCAGAGAGTGAGCGGGTGCTGATCGTCGGCTCTGGCACGGTGGCGCGGAGTTTGCATCAGGCCTATAGCGCGGCGTTTGAGGGGGTGCAGTTCAGCGTCTGGTCGCGGAACGCGGACAACGCGCGGGCCTTTGCGGGCGAGACGGGCGCGCAGGTTGCTGAGGATTTGGAAGCGGCGGTGCGCGGCGCGGATATCGTGACCTCGGCCACGATGACGACGGAGCCGTTGATCCGGGGGGAGTGGCTGACGCCCGGCACCCATGTGGACCTGATCGGAGCATACCGCCCGGATATGCGGGAAGTGGATGACACGGCGCTGATCCGCGCGCGGGTCTTTGTTGACAGCTATGACACGACCGTGGGGCATATTGGCGAGATCAAGATACCGCTGGAGGCGGGGGTCATTGCGCGCAGCCATCTGGTTGGGGATTACTACCAGATGGAGCGGTTTGGACGGATCAGCGCGGATGAGATCACGCTGTTCAAGAATGGCGGCGGGGCGCATCTGGATTTGATGACGTCGCGGTTCATTCTGGATCGCTGGCGCGCGGGGTAAGGAACGGATTTTTATTGCTCTGAACTAAGCACCCGCGCAACAGGCACTGCCCACGCTCGCGCCGGTCCGCCCCCGTCAAACCAAAGGTTTGCCTGTGGCAAAACGGGCGGCGCGAATGCGCGCCACCCCACGGACCGCCGCTTCTGAAAGACTGCCGCGACCCACTTTGGCTGCACCTCACGCAGGCTGGCCGTGGGGTTTTTCGCGGATCGGTAGGTGAACGATGGCCGAGAACGCTCCGACGGCGACGCCGACCCACCAGACAAGGGTGTAATCTCCGTAGACATCATAGAGCCGCCCGCCGAGCCAGACACCCATGAAGCCGCCAAGCTGGTGGCTG
>CAZPXE010000585.1:0-2427 GCA_964590545.1 uncultured Rhodobacterales bacterium
ACATCCACGCGCATCCGGTCCTTGGTGATCAGGGCGGCTTCGGCATTGCGCTGCACCTCGAGGCGCAGGGTTTTCATGTTCACAGGGCTGATTTCGTGCAGCAATGGCACGACGATTGTCCCGCCATCCATGATGACTTTTTTGCCGCCTGCACCGGTTTTCACAAGGCTCACCTCGCGCGTCGAGCGCCGGTAAAGGCGGCCAAGAACCAAGCCGAGCAGGACGATGAAGGCAAGAATGCTGCCGATGATGATTGCAAAGGTTTGAAGGTCCATGTGGGACATCCTCCGTGTTGAATAGGTGCGTTGAATGGCGCGTTTACGCCTTGATTTAGGGTGGCTTAGAGGTCTGACAAAGCGATCAGGCGATAATCGCCGCTATGGGCTTGGCGCATCACGAGGACTTCGGAACCTTGCGGGATCTCCACCTCGTCGCGCAGGGGTTCCGCGCGTAGGTAATGCGTGTTGCCATAGCCATCGGTGACGCGCACCTCGGCGGGTTTGCCGCGTGCGGCGGTGCCTTGGCTAACGATGCCTTTGCGCCGACCGAGCGAGCGTTCGGACAGCGCCGAGCTTTCGCTTTTGGGGATCAGCCGCGCAAAGACCCGCGCGAACCGTTTGGCAAAACCCAGACCCGCAATCCCGGCAATGGCCGAGGCCATCAGCGCCGGAAATGCCGTACCGGTCAGGTTTTGCAGCACCGATTGCAGCACGACACCCGTCAGGCCAAAGCCCAACAGCAGCGCGGCAACCCAGATCATCGTGGGGGCTTTGCTGATGCCAAGGAAGTCGCCGGGGCCTTCTGCCGCCGCCACATCCGGGGCCATATCGGGCGCTTCGCCCAACTCGCCAAGCTCAAACTCCAGCTCAGCTCCGTCGAAGTCGATCCCGTCGAGGCTTTCCAGCCCCTCCAGCCCGGCATCCACATCCATATCCAGATCGAAATCGGCATCACCATCGCCCATGCCCAACAGCGTGCCGCCCATCAGAGCGATCACAAGTTCCAACGCCATCAGGCCAAAGAGCAGCCCAAGCGCGATAGAGAAGGGGACAAATTCAGGGCTTAACAGTGTTTCCATCTACGATCCTTCAATTCGTTAAGTATGCCGTGGTATACAATAGATAAGTGCTCACGGCTTTGTTACAAGGGGCTGGGGGCGGAATGTGGCCGGTTTCGAAGTAATTGCAATGCAGTATTCCCAAGAACAGACTTCAATCAAGCGTGGAGTGGATGTAAGGAGCAAGAGACCAGAAAGGCATGCAATGTCACAGCTAACCCCGCAACCGGGCATTATGGAAATCGCGCTGTATCAGGGGGGGAAATCCCAACTCGATGGCGTGGACGAGGTGCTCAAACTCAGCTCGAACGAGAATCCGCTCGGCCCGCCCAAAGCGGCGCAACAGGCTGTGGCGGAAGCTGTTTCGGGAATGCACCTTTACCCATCGACGGACCATGCGGGCCTGCGCGCCGCGATTGGTGAGGTTTGGGGGCTGGACCCGGCGCGGATTATTTGCGGCGTGGGCAGCGACGAGGTGTTGCAATTCGTGACCCAAGCCTTTGCCGGACCGGGGGATGAAATTATCCATACTGAGCATGGCTTTTCAATGTATCCCATCCTGACCCACATGGCCGGGGCGAGGCCAATCTGCGTGCCGGAGGCAGAGCGGGTGGTGGATGTGGACGCGATCCTTGCCGCGGTGACGGAGCGCACGCGGGTGGTTTTGCTGGCCAACCCCGCAAACCCGACCGGAACGATGATCCCGAACGAAGACCTGACACGGCTTGCGGATGAGCTGCCGGGCCATGCGATCCTCGTGATCGACGGGGCCTATACAGAATATGCCGATGGCTATGATGGTGGCGCAGCGCTGGCGGGCTCTCGGTCGAATGTCCTCATGACGCGCACCTTTTCGAAGATCTACGGGCTGGGCGGTCTGCGCATCGGCTGGGGGTATGGCGCGCAGGACATGATCGACGTGATGACCCGCATTCGCCAGCCGTTCAACCTGTCCGTCGTACAACTCGCAGCGGCTGAGGCGGCGGTTCGGGACGCGGCATGGCTGCGCGATTGTGCGCAACTGAACAGCGACCAGCGGGCGCGTCTGACGGGCGCGTTGCGGCAATTGGGCATCGCTTGCGACGACCCACATGCGAATTTCGTTCTGGCCCGTTTTACCGATGAGACCGAGGCGGACAGCGCCGAGCAAGCCCTGCAAGCGGACGGCATTCTGATCCGGCGCGTGGGCGGCTATGGCTTCCCGGAAGGTTTACGAATTACTGTCGGTGACGCCGACCAAACCGGGCGCGTGATCGACGTGCTCACGAAGTGGAGAGCAGCCGCATGAGTGTGATTTACAAGCGCGTCGCGCTCATTGGGCTCGGCTTAATCGCCGGTTCAATGGCTTATGCCATGCGCCGGGCGGGCGT
>CAZPXE010000586.1:0-2425 GCA_964590545.1 uncultured Rhodobacterales bacterium
TCACCCTTCCAGTTTCCGCAGCGTCCAGACAAACGAGCCACCAAAGAACACCGCCGCGATCCCGATCGCTTCCCAGCCCCCGGCCGAGGTCGGTATCCCGCGATAGACCAGCGCAAACACCATCAGCGCCAGCCCGACGGCGGAAAAGCCCAGACGGAACTTCAAATCCCCGCGCGACGGGGCGAAACGGTTCTCGGAATTATCACTCATGCCTGCAATACGCGGGCAGGCGGGGGTTCGGATCAGAAATCGACGTCAACGCCGGGCAGGTTCAGCGCCTTCATCATATCACGCAATTCCTGCCGCGCCGCGATGTTCGAGATGTTGAGTTGCTTGACCCCCACATCCTTCAGATCGAGCAGTGTCAGACCACGGGGGAACAGCTCGCGAAACACAACCCGCTCGGAAAAGCCCGGCGCGACGCGGAAACCGATGCGTTTGGCCAGCATCTGAACGGCGGCATTCATCTTTTCCTTGTTCACCATCCGCTGCGTGCCGACACGGTTGCGCAGCACGACCCAATCAATGGGCGACAGCCCAGCCTGAGCGCGCAATTGCCGGGCGTTCCAGACCATTTCGGAATAGACCGACGGGCCCTTAATCTCGGTCCCCGTCGCGTCGATATGGGCGAGCAGGTCGAAATCCACGAAACTGTCATTCAGCGGTGTGATCAGCGTGTCCGCCAGTGAATGTGCCACCTGGCTCAGCCGCGTATGCGAGCCGGGGCAGTCGATCAGAATGAAATCAGAGGTCGGCTCCAACTCCGCCACTGCCGCCGACAGACGATGATCATAGATGTTTTCGCCCGGCTTCAGGCTCGCTTCGCTGATCTCCGGCAGGTCGTGGACCGACGGAACCGGCAGGCTCAATCCTTCGGCCTTCAGATGTTCGATCCGGTTCGTGACGTAGCGGGTGAAGCTCTTCTGCCTCAGGTCCAGATCAAGGCAAGACACCCGATGCCCGCCGCGCACCAAAGCGGTGGCGATATGAATAGAGACGGTGGACTTCCCCGCGCCGCCCTTCTCGTTGCCGATGACGATAATATGAGCCACTGCGCGCCCCTATGTGATCCCGGTTTTTTCCCGTGTTGGCGGGACTATACGAGCGCGCGCTGGGCTTGGGAAGGTGCGTTGATTCGCCAATGAAAAGTGTGGCGGCAGGGGGACAGGCCCCCTTTACTCCGCCGCCAGCAAAGCGGGCTTGCGCGGGTGGTCTTTCAGCAGCGCGCGCAGCAGAGGGAAGCGGTCCATCAGGCCCGGCATTTCGTCGTCCCGCAGCATGTCGTCGCCGAACATGGCCCGGCTGTCGTTACAATCATGCACCGCGCGCAGGTAATAGGGCGTGGGCCCGTAATTAACCCGGGCGGGGTGCCTTTGATCGATATTCTTGTGCGCGACCAAAAACGGATTTCGTTTCGTCAGTGTGGGCGCGACAAGGGCCAGACCCAAATTCACAAACGGCGTCGTCTTATGGGCAAATTCCAATGCGCCATCCGTGAAAACTGCGGAAACCCCCTGCGCCTGAGAAACAAAGGAGTAGCTGTCAGAGCCAGAGAATGTGCTTTTTGCAAACTCCGCTTCCGGGCGCAGTGTTTCTACGAAATCGGATGACACGGCATCATCATCGTCCAATACGATTTGTGTCGTGAACGGATCGCTATTCAATCTGTTGTGTTGAAACCGCCGGAAAATATTGCCCGCCCGGCCTTGTCCGCGAAACAGAACCCTTACGCGTTTATGGCCCAACATGTCATTGCACACCTCTTTCAAGAAGCGCTTTTGCGGATCAGGAAGTTGATCTGACGACAGCACCACCAGCTTGAAATCGGGATCTGTTTGCGCGGCAAGACTGGCCAACGCGATTTTCTCAAGGAAATAAGCGCGCTTTGCAAGACGCTCTGTATCAAACAACGCAGCCGGATCGCGACTGGCTTTGGACCGCCACCCACCTAGGCCGAAATAGGAATACCGCATTTGAAAAACGAATTGCATAATACGCCCGGGGCAAAACCAATTGGTTGCACCAGAATAGGACGCACCGGCTATTCAGCGTTAACGATTCGTTAAGGTTAACGCGAATATTCCCGTTTGGCGGGCGGGCCTGTTGCGAAATGGAAACATATGGGGATGCCGCTCTGCGCTTATCGGCAAGGCGCGGCAAGAACCATCACCCATGTCGGGCCAGCCGCCTCATACAATGCGAACGCACGAGCTTTGCGATGTAGCATATTGGCGCGATGGCCTTTTGATCCCGCCCAGGCTTTCATGACTTCATTCAAATCCTGTTGTCCCTGAGCGATATTCTCGGCCACAAAACACCATTCATAACGCGCCGCGCGCACCCGCTCGCCCACGCCAGACCCGTCCGAGCCAGTATGCGAAAAGAACCCCCGACGCACCATATCATCGGCATGCGCTTTGGCGGC
>CAZPXE010000587.1:0-2425 GCA_964590545.1 uncultured Rhodobacterales bacterium
CGCGGCGGTGAAGTCCTGCGCGGCCTTGTCCAGCGCCTCTTGCGCGCCTGTCATGGCCCCGCGCGCGCGGGTGGCTTCGGCTTCGGCCTTGGTTTGGGTCGTGCGGCTGTCCTCGACCAGACGCTGCGCCGATTGGTGGCGGGCGGCAAGGCGGGCGACATCTTCGGTCTGCTGGCCCAGATCGCTTTCGCGCGCGGACAGAATTTGCGCAGCATCTTGGGCCTGCGCGGTGGCGTCGGCCAGTTCCTCGTCGAAGCCTTCGCAGGCTTTGGCAATCTCGGTCGCTTCCCATTCGAGCCGCTCAATCGTCTCGCCCGCGTCCTTGTTCAGGGCCGCTTCCCGGTCGAGGTCTTGGCCCAGTTGGGCGATGCGCTTGGTGAGGGTTTCGATGGTTTGCGCGGCGCGGTTTTCTTCGTCCGCCAGCGTGTCGCGTTGGACCGAGAGGCGTTGCACCAGCGCGGCGGCAATCGCTTCTTCCTCGCGCATGGGCGGCAGGGCGGCTTCGGCGGCTTCGCGCGCTTTCACAGCTTCGCGCACGCGGGCTTCGCTTTGGGCCGCTTCGGTGACACGTGCGCGCAGTTCTTCATCCGCAGCGGCGCGGGCATCGTCGGCTTCGCGCCAGCGGCGATACAGCAGCATCCCTTCGGCGCGGCGCAGTTCCGAGCCGATGGTGCGGTAACGCTGCGCTTGCCGGGCTTGGCGGGCGAGTTGCGCCAGTTGGCTGGCGAGTTGTTCGATCACGTCATCGACGCGGGCCAGATTGGTTTCCGCGCCTTTCAGTTTCAACTCCGCCTCATGCCGCCGTTGGTAGAGCCCGCTGATCCCGGCGGCTTCCTCCAGAATGCGTCGGCGGGCTTTGGGTTTGGCGTTGATAAGCTCGGAAATCTGCCCCTGACGCACCAGCGCCGGGGAATGCGCCCCGGTGGAGGCATCGGCGAAGAGCATTTGCACATCGCGCGCACGGACGTCCTTGCCGTTGGTCTTATAGGCGCTGCCCACGTCGCGGGTGATGCGGCGGATGATTTCCAGCGTGTCGAGGTCGTTGAACCCGGCGGGTGCGAGCCGGTCGGAATTGTCCATCACAAGGCTGACTTCGGCGAAGTTCCGGGCAGGCCGGGTGGCGGCCCCGGCAAAGATCACGTCTTCCATGCCGCCGCCGCGCATCGCGGTCGGGCGGTTCTCACCCATCACCCAGCGCAGGGCTTCGAGCAGGTTGGATTTGCCACAGCCGTTTGGCCCCACGACCCCGGTCAGCCCATCGGCGATGACCAGATCGGTGGGGTCCACGAAGCTTTTGAAGCCCGTCAGCCTGAGTTTGGAAAACCGCAATGCCCGATTCCTTTTGACCTTGGTATGGTGCCGACCCTAGGGGGCGCCTGTCAACGTCAGCCCCCCACAATCAGCGCGAGGGCGGGGGTTATCCACAAGATATTGCGGTTTTGGCGGGGTTCCGCTGGGTTAGTCGGGCAGCCAGTCGCAGTCGTAATTGGTGATCAACTCGCCCGTCGCAGCGCTTTCATAGCTGTCGATGCCATAGCATTCGAGTGTGCCGCGCGGCAGGACGCCTTGTAGCGGGGCGGCTTCACCGGAGCAGCGGAGGGTGCCATAAACCACAGCCGCGTCGCCTTTGATTTTGGTGACTTTGCAACCCGACACTTGCTCCATCGCGAAGGCGGCGCGCGCGCCAATGGGACCGAGGCGCGGGGCGTATCCGGGGTTCAGGCGGATGGCTTCGGCGCGGCGGTCTGCGATGCGGATAGCGAAGGTGGAGCCCGCGACGGTGACTTGCGTGGCGGGTTGGCCTGCGAAATCGAGGCCGGGGGTATTGCAGGCGGCGAGCCAAAGAGGTGCGAGGAAGGCGAGGCGCATGGGGTGACTGTGGGCAAACAGGGTTAACAAAGCCTTTCCTTGCAACTTCACTGCAGCTTGGTCATATCATTTGACCAATTCTATGTGAGTGCGCCCATGCCGTTCCGGCCCGTGACATCCGAAAAACTCTCTGACGCGGTGGTGCGGCAGATTGAGGAGTTGATCCTGCGCGGCATTCTGCGCCCCGGCGAGCGCTTGCCTGCGGAGCGTGACCTTGCGGATCGGCTCAATGTCTCTCGCCCTTCCCTGCGCGAGGCCTTGGGGACGTTGCAGGAAACCGGGCTGCTGATCGCCAAGCCCGGCGCGGGGGTATTTGTCGGGGATATGCTCGGGTCTGCGTTCTCCCCTGCTCTGCGGCAACTCATGTCCCGCCACCCCATGGCGGCGTTCGATTATCTGGCCTTTCGGCGCGATATGGAGGGGCTGGCGGCGATGCGCGCGGCGCGGATCGGATCGGACACGGATTTGCAGGTGGTGCAAGCGGTGTTCGACAAGATGCAGAGCGCCCATGACCGGCGCGATGTTGTGACCGAGGTGCATGCCGATTATCCGGAGG
>CAZPXE010000588.1:0-2414 GCA_964590545.1 uncultured Rhodobacterales bacterium
CAGACCTGCGCGAAGTCGTGGCCGCAGCATTTGGACTGGGCGATCTCGTTTTCGTGGTGGGGGAAGGTCAGATCGTTCCCGCCGCCGTGAATGTCGAACGCCTCTCCCAACAAGTCCGCCGCCATCGCAGAGCATTCGATGTGCCAGCCCGGACGGCCCCGCCCCCACGGCGAGTCCCAGCCGGGCAATTCGTCGTCAGACGGCTTCCACAGCACGAAATCCATCGGGTCTTCTTTGTAGGGCGCGACCTCGACCCGCGCGCCAGCGATCATGTCATCGACAGAGCGGCCCGAGAGTTTGCCATAGGCCTCGTATTCCCGCACGCGAAACAGCACATGGCCGTCTTTCGCATAGGCAAAGCCGCGCGCGATCAGGTCTTCGATCATCGCGACCATCTGGGGGATGTATTCCGTGGCACGTGGCGCATGGGTCGGCTTCATAGAGCCAAGCCCGTCGATCATGTCCTGATGATACCAGTCAATCGTCTCATCCGAACGCTCGCGCACCAACTCCTCCAACGTCCCCGTCGCCCCGGCCTCTTTGCGCGCAAGGGCCGTCGCGTTGATCTTGTCATCCACGTCGGTGAAGTTGCGCACATAGGTCACAGCCTGATCGCCATAGACATGGCGCAGCAGCCGGTAGAGCACGTCAAAGACCAGCACAGGCCGGGCGTTGCCCAGATGCGCGCGGTCATAGACCGTCGGCCCGCAGACATACATGCGCACGTTTTCCGAATCCAAAGGGGCAAAATCCACCTTGGAGCGTGTCGCCGTATTGTAGAGCTTAATCTGGGTCATAGCGTCCTCACGCACAAGAAAGGGTCGGGCGTTGGCGCGGGCCTAGCAAGTCTTTGTCATGGAGGAAAGAAGAACCGGCCCGCTAAAATTTTAGCAGGGGCAAATGCAACAAATGATGCAGGTCACACGGTTCATACCATCGCTCATAACGGCGGGTGATATGACAGGTCAAGCCATTTGATTTGACTTCGCGCGGCGTTTTCTGGACCTCTGCGCCAAACGTGACTGAACGAGGTGCGCGATGCAGATGTCGAATAGAGTGACCGGCCTGACCGGAGGTGGATCGGACGGGTGGGACCTGTTTCTCAAGGCGCGGGACATGATCGCTGATGGTGTGCCCGTGATCGAGTTGACCATTGGCGAGCACGATATCGGCACCGCCGCGCCTGTGTTGAAAGCGATGCACGACGCCGCGCTTGGCGGGCATACGGGTTATGCCTCTGTTCCCGGTACGCCGTCCTTGCGGGCCGCAGTGGCGGCGCGGGTGCAGGCGCGCACCGGCGTTCCGACTCGGCCAGAGAACATCCTGATCACCCCCGGCGGGCAAGCGGCCCTCTTCGCCGCGCATATGGCCGCCTGCGATCCCGGCGATACGGCGCTTTATGTCGACCCGTATTATGCAACATATCCCGGCACGATCCGGGGGGCCTCTGCCCGTCCCCGCGCGATCCAGACCGAGGCTGCGAACGCTTTCCAACCCACCCGTGCCGCGCTTGAGGACGCCGCGCCCGGCGCGCGCTCCCTGCTGATCAACTCCCCCAACAACCCCACAGGCGTCGTCTATTCCGACCAAACCTTGCGCGATATCGCCGAGGTTTGCACCGCGCATAACCTGTGGCTGATCTCGGATGAGGTCTATGACACGCAAGTTTGGGACGGCACCCACATCTCCGCCCGCGCGCTGCCCGGCATGGCTGAACGCACACTGGTGGTCGGGTCCATGTCCAAAAGCCACGCGATGACCGGCTCGCGTATCGGCTGGCTGGTGGGGCCGGAGGAGACTATCAACCATCTCATCACGCTCGCCACCCACACGACCTACGGCGTGCCCGGCTATATTCAGGACGCGGCCGAGTTCGCGCTGGCGCAAGGTGACGGGTTCGAAGCCGAAGTCGGCGCCCCGTTCCTGCGCCGCCGCACCTTAGCGCGCGAGATTTTGGCCAAGCAGAACACGGTTGGCCTGATCCCCTCCGGCGGCGCGATGTATCTGATGCTGGATATCCGCACGACAGGCCTGTCCGGCGATGATTTCGCGGACAAGCTGCTCGAGGAGCGCCATATCGCCGTCATGCCCGGCGAAAGCTTTGGCGCGGCAGCAGCAGGGCATCTGCGGGTGGCGATGACCATCGACGACGCCCGCTTCGCCGAGGCCGTGCAAGAAATTTGTGACTTTGCCGAGGCGCTAGCGGCTTAAGTGATAGGGCGGGGGCAGCCCCCGCCCTTCCCATGCGTGTGACGCATGTGTTGCCGCGCTAGGGCATCCGCACGGCGGATGGCTTTAGAGCTTGAGGCCCGAAAAAGCGACGGCGTGTATTTCAGTGGGAAACGGCGCGGCGGTTCCCCTTATGGTGGTTTTGCAGATGTGACAGGATGCGCCTCCCTTTGATAGGATGCGTT
>CAZPXE010000589.1:0-2405 GCA_964590545.1 uncultured Rhodobacterales bacterium
TACGGCATGGACGTCGCCCGCTTTGGCAAATTCGCCGAGAACCGCGAGTTCATCAAACAAACCACTGGCCAATTCTACACCCGCCGCTTCGTGATGACCTACCCGAACGAGCAACTCCCCGCGGGGCGACCGATGAAAAAAGCCCCTGCTTACAGCGACATGACCGCCGCCGGATGCCAGTGGGGCGCAAGCTGGGGCCTCGAAGTGCCGCTCTACTTCGCCCCCTCCCCGGACTTCGAGGAAACCCCAACCCTCAAACGCTCAAACGCCTTCGATATCGTCGCCGAAGAATGCAAAGCCACCCGCGAGGCGGTCGGCCTGCTGGATATCTCCGGCTTCTCCCGCTTCGAAGTCACGGGCGAGAACGCCGAAGCGTGGCTGTCCCACGTCATGGCCTCGAACCTGCCCAAACCGGGCCGCGCCAAGCTGGCCCCGATGCTGTCGGAAACCGGCAAGATGAAGGGCGATCTGACGGTCTTCAACTGGGGCGATGGGTCGTTCTGGATCATGGGCAGCTACTATCTGCGCGAATGGCACCTGCGCTGGTTCGACGATCATATGATCGACGGCTGTGAAGTCACCGACATCTCCGACGCCACCGTCGGCTTCTCGCTGTCGGGCCCCAACTCCCTCAAAGTGCTGCAAAAACTCACGCAGGACGATATCGGCGCGCTGCCGTTCATGGGCTGCGCCTCCTTCGACATCGGCCTGCTGCATTGCAAAATCGGCCGCCTGTCTGTCACTGGGGAACTGGGCTATGAAATCCACTGCTCCGCCGCCGAACACATCAGCTTGCGCAACATGCTGCTCGACGCGGGCGCGGACCTGGGGATGCGCGAGATCGGCTTCAACGCCCTCCTCTCCCTGCGGCTTGAGAAATCCTTCGGCATCTGGTCCGCCGAATTCACCCAAGGCTACACCGCCGCCCAAACCGGCATGGACCGTTGGATCGCGTGGGACAAATCCGATTTCGTCGGCAAAGACGCCGCCATCGCGGAACGGGACGGCAATGGCCCGGCACAGAAGGTTGTCACGCTGGAAGTCGACGCAGCAGATGCCGACGCCTCCGGTTACGAGCCAATTTGGCACGGCGAGCGCAAAGTCGGCTTCGTCACCTCCGGCGGCTACGGTCATACGCTCGGCAAATCGCTGGCAATGGCCATGATCGACACGGATGTGGCGACCGAAGGCACCGACCTCTCGGTGCATATCGTCGGCGTCGAACGCACCTGCAAAGTCATCGCCCCCTCCCCCTATGACCCAAGCGGCCAAGCCATGCGGACCACGGGATGAGCGACGCGCCCACACGCGGCAGGCGGCGGGGGCGCAAAGCCCAAACAGCGCAAGAGCGTCCCTCCGCCCGCAAAACCAACTACAGCCAACTGCGCAATCCCTTCCCGCCGATGGACGTCTTCTCGGCGGATCACATCGCGAATATGCACGCCACCGCTCTGCGCACGCTGGAAGAGTTGGGGATGCGCGTGCTGCTGCCCGAAGCCATTCGCCTGTTTCAGAACGCAGGCGCGCGCGTGGACGGCGATATGGTCTATCTGGGCCGAGAGATCGTCGAAGCCGCCCTGCAAACCGCTCCCAAATCCATCCTCTGCCGTGCAGGCGCACGCGCGCGGGACGTGCTGCTCGAACTCGGAACGCTCAACTTCCAACCCGGCGCAGGTGCGCCCCACGCCACCGATCTGGAACGGGGCCGCCGCCCCGGCAACGCCACCGATTACCGCGAACTTGTCCGCCTGACCCACGCGTTCGACGTGCTGCACATGGTTCCGCCGCTGGTCGAACCGCAAGACGTGCCGACCCATCTGCGCCACTACTTCACCATGCAGTGCCAGATGGAGGAAAGCGACAAGCTGCCCTTCATCTTCTCGCGCGGCACCCCGCAGGTGGAACAAAGCCTTGAACTCTTGCGCGATTTTCGCGGGCTGTCTGACGCCGAAATGCAGGCGGAAAGCCACTGCTACACCATCATCAACACCAACTCGCCTCGCACGCTCGACATTCCGATGGCGCAAGGGCTGATCGACTTCGCCCGCCACGGGCAGGTCAGCATCGTCACGCCCTTCACCCTTATGGGGGCTATGGCCCCGATCACCGTGGCCGGCTCGATCACCCTTAGCCATGCCGAAGCCCTCGCCGCGATCACGCTCACCCAGCTTGTGAAACCCGGCGCGCCCGTTTGCTATGGCACCTTCACCTCGAACGTCGATATGAAATCCGGCGCACCCGCCTTCGGCACGCCCGCGCATTTCCAAGCCTCGCTCGCCGCAGGTCAACTGGCGCGCCACATCGGCCTGCCGTGGCGCTCGGCAGCGGGGTCGGCCTCGAACCTTAACGACGTGCAAGCCGCCAATGAAAACCAGTTCGGCCTTTGGGGCTGCCTGATGGCCGGG
>CAZPXE010000590.1:0-2400 GCA_964590545.1 uncultured Rhodobacterales bacterium
GCCTTCCATGTCTTTTCTCCTTACGATGGAATGGTTGGATAGGTTGGTAGGGCGGGGTTCAGCCCGCCGTTACATTAGTGATGCGGGTGCAGCGCGTCCTTGAGGTACACGCATGTCAGAATGGTGAAGACGTAGGCCTGAATGGCCGACACGAGCACTTCAAGCCCGTAGATCGCGACCACGCCAAGGATCGCAATCGGGGCGACCGCTGTGACCTGTGCAAAGCCTGCGAACACTTTCAGAACCGCGTGGCCCGCCATCATGTTGCCTGCCAGACGGATAGAGTGGCTAACCGGGCGCACGAAGTAGGAAATCACCTCAATGATCGCCAGCACGGGGCGCAGCGGCAGCGGCGCGCTGGCCACCCAGAACAAGCTTAGGAACGACGCGCCGTTCTTGATAAAGCCAATGGCGGTGACGGTGAAGAACACGCCGAAGCCAAGGATCGCTGTGACCGCGATATGCGATGTGGTGGTGAAGGACATCGGGATCAGGCCAAGGAAGTTGGCGCAGAAGATGAACATAAAGATCGTCATAATGTAGGGGAAGTATTTCAGACCGTCTTTGCCGGTCACATCCTCAACCATCTTATAGACGAAGCCATACATCATTTCGGCGATTGACTGGCCGCGACCCGGCACGATCTCACGCTTGGAGGTGGACAGAACCAGTAGCGCGACAACGGCGGCAATGGTCAGCGCCAGCCAGAGGGTCACGTTGGTCGGCGTGTACCAGTGGATCGTGTCGCCACCAAACAGGGGTTGCACGATGAACTGATCCATTGGGTGGAATTCCAGCCCGCCGCCCTCTTTCGCCGTATCTGCTGCCATTCTCAGGCCCCTTTGCTGTCGCCGCCCTGTTCGGTGTCGGCGTCTATCATCTTCTCCTGCACCTCTTTGGCGGAGCGCATCATGGTTTGCACACCGGCCGCGAAGCCCAGAAATATAAATATGACAAGGAAGATCGGCATTGTGCCGAACAGGCTATCCAGCCCGTATCCTACGCCAAAACCGATCCCCAGACCGGCCACAAGTTCGATCACCATCCGCCAGGCCAGTTGCGCCTGAGAGTAGTGCTCTTGCGTGTGCGGTGTGTCGTCGTCTTGCGTCGCTTTCAGCGCTGCAATCCGAGCGTCCAGGTCTTCAAGGCGCTCCTTGTCAGACATGGTTTCCCCCGCATCTCGCTTTGGCGCAGTGCTACGGTGCAGCATGGGCAGAGTCAATGCGCCTGAAAGTTCGGCGGCGCGGGCGGTATGCGGCTGTTTTATTTGAGTTTATTTTGCCAAGCGAAGACAGGAGGCAGCATGCCGCAGGCGGTGTTTGGCGCGAAATGGCGGGTTTGGGATATTCAACCAAATGGTTGACGATTGCGCCCTTGCCCGGCATGGGAGGGGCCATGGCCGCCGATCTCGACATCATTTTCGCCGCCCTCGCCGACCCGACGCGGCGGGCAATCCTGACCATGCTTCTGGAGGATGACATGGCGGTGACAGACGTGGCCGAGCCGTTTGAGATGTCGCTGGCGGCGATTTCCAAGCACCTCGGCGTGCTGACCAAGGCCGGGCTGATCAGTCAAGAGCGCCGGGGCCGGGTGAAGTGGTGCAAGCTGGAGCCAGACGCGCTGAAAGGTGCTTCGGTCTGGATGCAGGGGTTCGGGCAGTTCGAGCCGGTGAACCTTGATGCGTTTGAGCGGTTTTTGGAGGTGGAGTTGGGTGAGGATTAATCCTCGCGCAGCAGCATCAGCAGCGCCACCACCGTCAACGCGATACCGCCCAGCACCAGCGCGGGAGGGACGTCGCGGCCCAGTGCGATTTCCCACAGGATCACCCAGCTTGGGGTCAGATAGGTATAGGCCATGACTTTGGCTGAGGGCAGGTTGAGCGTTGCAAATTGGAGCAGGACGAAGGAGGCGGTGCTGGCGAAGACGGCTGTGTAGATCAGTGTGATCCAGACAATGCCGGGCAGGTTTGCCCAATCGGTCGCCATCAGGTCTCCCCATCCGTAGACCGTCAGGATCAGCCCGCCGGACAGGAGCATGCCGAAGGTGAAGACCAGCGGTGTCTCGCCCCGGTTCAGTTTGCGCACCAACGGTGTGTAGATGGCGTGGGCGATGCAGCCGATGAAATAGATTACTTCGCCCCGGCCCACATTGAACGCCAGCAGCGCGGCAAGATCGGCGCGGAAGATCACCCACAGCGCGCCTGCCGCGCCGATGGCCAGCGCGAGGGCCATGCGGGCGTTGGTGATTTGCGATAGCAGGACATAGCCCGCGATGGCCGACAGGATCGGGGTGAGGGTGAAGACGGCGGCTGTGCTGATGGCTGGCGCGGTTTTCAGCCCTTCGAACATCAGCACGAAATAGCAGGCGAACAGCCCACCCAGCCCCAGATAGCGCCACGGC
>CAZPXE010000591.1:0-2393 GCA_964590545.1 uncultured Rhodobacterales bacterium
AATGCGCGCGGCGAAGTCGGGGGCGGAGGACGGGTCGATCAGCACGTAGAATTGGCCCAAATCATGCGGCGCGCCTTCGGGCGCTTTAAGAGGCTTTACATCGCGGCTAAATGTGCCCCCCGTCAGCCCGGCGGCAAGGATTTCGACCATCAGGCCAAAGCCCCAGCCTTTATACCCAGCCTCCATCCCCCCGACCGAGACCAGCGAGCCGCCAAGGGCCGCCGCCGGGTCAGTCGTGGGCGCGCCTTGCGTATCGACGGCCCAGCCTTCGGGGATCGACCTGCCCGCAGCCTTGGCCATAGTGATCTTGCCCAGCGCGACGGTTGTGGTGGATTGATCGAACTGCATCGCGACGCCGCCTGCCCCATCGGGAACCGAAAAGGCCATGGGGTTCGTGCCGATCACCCGCGTCTTGCCGCCGGGCGGCGCGACGATGGGGGAGGCGTTGGTGAAGCCCAGCCCAATCAGCCCGGCGCGGGCGATTTGTTCCGTGAAATAGCCCAGCGAGGTGCAGGTATGGGCATGGCATACGGCCAGCCGCGCGACACCGTTCTGTTGCGCTGCATCGATAGCCGTGGGCAAGGCGCGCGTGAACGCGGGCTGCGCGAAACCAAAGCCAGCATCGACTATCACTTCCGCTGGGCGGGGCTGAGACACCACGGGCACAACGGTGCCGCTCACCCGGCCCGTCCCCAACTGCTGACAATAGCTTTCCAGATAGTAGAGCCCGCAAATCCGGTTGCCGACGCTCTCGGCCGCGCGCACCGCACGCGCAACTTCTGCGGCTTGAAACGCCCCCGCGCCGTGGCGCAGCAGGGCGGTTTTGGTCGTGGTTTCAATCTCGTCCAACATGACGCTTGGCATTGGCGCTCTCCCCTCGCAAACGCGGGCAAAGTGACTGCCCTTGCCGGGAAGAACAAGCCGTCAATTATGAAGAAAGAACACGATATCTTCCGCCGGGCGCGGCAATTCCCGCACCCGCTCCAACACAATGCGCGTCCCATCGGACAGCAGGAGATATGTGTCCCCATCCGCCGACGCGCTGCTTTTCACATGAATCCTGCCAAGTTGATCGGTCTCGATCATCAACAGGTCTTCTTCCGGATCAAATCCACTCACCCGGACCCACGCGCCCCACACAGGCTCAGCTTCGACGCCGGCCTGCATCACCCCCCGCAGGAGGTCTGGCGCGGCACTATCATACGCCACGCTTGTCTCACCTTTCCCAATGGCCCGATCACGATCCATCAGCAACCACGCAAGCGGAAGCAGAGCGATCAGGCCAACCACCCACAACATCTCGCCCAACCTCGACGTTCCGGAACATTGACTGGGTAAATGGTTAACGCATAGCGGGAATTATTCAACCTTAGGTTTTACCTAAAGTATGAAATCCGGCATTTTACCTCGAACCAGGTCAAACCGACGTCAAAACGCCGCCGTCGAGCCGGACCTGACGGTCCATCCGCGCGGCCAGATCAAGGTTGTGTGTCGCGATGAGCGCGCCCATCCCCGTCTCGCGCACCAGCGCCATCAGCGCGGCGAAGACTGTGTCGGCGGTGCCGGGATCAAGGTTCCCTGTCGGCTCATCAGCGAGCAGCAGGCTTGGAGCGTTCGCGAGCGCGCGGCAGAAGGCGACACGCTGTTGCTCGCCCCCGGACAGCGCAGCGGGGCGGTGGCTGGCGCGTTCGGCGATGCCAACGCGAGAAAGGAGGTCCATCGCGCGGGCCTGCGCGTCACCCGCGTTCACCCCGGCAGCGCGTTGCGGCAGGGCGATATTCTCGGCGGCGGTGAATTCGGGCAGCAGGTGGTGGAATTGATAGACGAAGCCAATCTGATCGCGCCGCGCGGCCGTGCGGGCGGCGTCGGGCTGGCCGGTCATGTTCTGGCCCGTGATCTCCACCGTGCCGGCGTCGGGCGTATCCAAGAGGCCCGCGATATGCAGCAAGGTCGATTTGCCCGCGCCGGACGGGGCGACGAGGGCGACGACTTCGCTACTCCCAACCTCCAGATCAATGCCGCGCAGCACATCCAGCCGCGCGCCCGCGCTGGTGTCATAGCCTTTGGTGACGCCGCTTAGGCGCAGGACCGGATTACGCGCGCCTTCACTCATAGCGCAGCGCCTCAACCGGGTTCATGCGCGCGGCGCGGCGAGCGGGGAAATAGGTAACGATGAAGCTGAGGCCGAGCGAGAGGGTCACGGCGGTCACCACATCATCCAGATGCAACTCCGCAGGCAGCGCATAGATGCCCCGGATCGACGGATCCCATACACCGCCGCCCATCACATAGTTCACAAAGCTGAAAATCGGGTCGATATAGATGGCGAACAGGCACCCCAGCACCACGCCGCTGGCCGTCCCGATGATCCCCGTGAACGAGCCGCACAGGAA
>CAZPXE010000592.1:0-2389 GCA_964590545.1 uncultured Rhodobacterales bacterium
TTCAGCAAGGGCACCAAGGCGGCAACATTGCACGTCAGGCCGCGATCCGGGCTGGGCTGCCTGTGACGGTCGGCGGCATGTCGCTGGATCGGCAATGCGCATCGGGCATGATGGCGATTGCGACGGCGGCCAAGCAGGTCATCACCGATGGCATGGATGTTGTGATCGGCGGCGGCGTCGAGAGTGTATCTATGGTCCAGACCCCTGAAATGCGGATGGGTCCCGATCCGTGGATCAAGGAACACAAGCCCGCGCTATATATAACGATGCTGGAGACAGCGGAGAATGTTGCCGAGCGTTTCGGTATCAGCCGCGAGGCGCAGGATGAATACGCCGCGCAATCTCAAGAGCGCACGCATCAGGCGCAGCAAGCGGGTAAGTTTGACGATGAAATCGTCGCGCTGTCCACGACCATGATGATCCAGAACCGTGAGACCAAGGAAATCTCGTCCCATGACGTGGTGCTTGAGAAAGACGAGGGCAATCGTCCCGGCACAACGGCTGAAAGCCTGTCGGGACTGCAGCCTGTGTTCAAGGACGGGCAAGCGGTGAAGGAAGGGAAATACATAACCGCCGGGAACGCTTCGCAGCTGTCCGATGGGGCGTCGGCCTCGGTGATTATGGAGGCGAAGAAGGCAGAAAGCCTCGGGATAGAGCCGCTTGGCCGCTATGTTGGCGTGATGGCTGCCGGGTGCGAGCCAGATGAGATGGGAATTGGGCCGATCTATGCGGTGCCGAAACTGCTCAAGGCGCATGGGCTGAAGATGGATGATATCGACCTGTGGGAGTTCAACGAAGCTTTCGCCTCGCAAGTGCTGGCCTCGCGCGACCGGCTTGGCATCCCGAATGAGATCATGAACGTCAATGGCGGCGCGATTTCTGTCGGCCATCCCTACGGGATGTCAGGCGCGCGGATGGTTGGCCATGCGCTGATCGAAGGGAAGCGGCGCGGCGCGAAATATGTTGTCTGCACCATGTGTATCGGCGGCGGCATGGGCGGCGCGGGGCTCTTTGAGGTTCTCTGATGCTGTTTCGGCATCATCAAAATTGTCTGCACCAAATGCGCGTTTTAGCCATGCGAGAGGCAGCGTATTTGGTGCGCCATTCTGCCGAAACCGCATATGCGCTTAGCTAACAAACGCGGGGGCTTTTCCCGGCCCCTGCATATCTCCCTTCCGAAAGGTTCCGACATGGCCCGCGATGACAGTCATCTTCCCAAGGCGCTGCAAGGGCTGCGCATTCCGCTGATCGGCTCGCCGCTGTTCATCATTTCGGTGCCGGAGCTGGTGATCGCGCAGTGCAAGGCGGGGATTGTTGGAAGCTTTCCGGCGCTGAACGCGCGTGAGGCGGAGGGCGAACACCCTTTGTTAGACACTTGGCTGACGCAAATTCGTGAGGAGTTGGACCGTCACAACCAAGCCAACCCTGACACGCCAGCAGCGCCCTTTGCGGTGAACCAGATCGTACATCGCTCCAACACACGGCTGGACCGGGACCTTGAGATTTGCGTCAAGCATGAGGTGCCGATCTGGATAACCTCGCTGGGTGCGCGGGTGGAGGTGAATGAGGCGGCTCACTCCTGTGGCGGGGTCGTTCTGCATGACATCATCAACAACACCTTTGCGCGTAAGGCGATCTCCAAAGGCGCCGACGGTCTGGTCGCGGTTGCGGCCGGGGCCGGGGGCCATGCGGGGCAGCAATCGCCCTTCGCACTGATCCGAGAGATACGAGAGTGGTTTGATGGCCCTGTCGCCCTGTCCGGCGCGATTGCGACGGGTGAGTCCCTGCTAGCCGCGCGCGCGATGGGGGCTGATTTCGGGTATACCGGCTCACCGTTCATCGCGACGACCGAAGCGAATGCGCAGCAGGACTACAAGGATATGATCGTCGGGTCGGGGGCGGAGGACATTGTGTACTCGTCTCTGTTCACCGGGGTTTGGGGCAATTACCTGAAGGATTCCGTGCGCAAGGCTGGGATGGACCCGGATGCGCTGCCGGAAAGCGATGCGAGTGCGATGAACTTCTCCTCCGGCTCGTCCAAGCCGAAAGCGTGGAAGACGATTTGGGGCTCTGGCCAAGGGATCGGCGCGATCAAAGAGGTCGGCCCAGCAGGCGCGATTGTCGACCGGATGGCCCGCGAGTATGCAGCGGCAGGGGCGAAGCTGGCGGCGGAATTCAGGGACTAATATGGCGCAATTGCTTGTCATACGGCATGGGCAGGCGTCGTTTGGCGCTGACAATTACGACCGCCTGTCAGATTTGGGGCGCGCGCAGGCCCGCGCTGTGGGCGATCATCTGCGTCGGACGGGATGGGAGCCGGACCGCATCGTCACTGGCACATTGGATCGCCAACGCGAAACACTGGCTGAGATGGGCTTTGACGCGGCGC
>CAZPXE010000593.1:0-2380 GCA_964590545.1 uncultured Rhodobacterales bacterium
ACATCTCTGGCACCGAGCTGCGCCGCCGTCTGGCGGAAGGTCTGGATATTCCTGATTGGTTCTCCTTCCCCGAAGTGGTTACAGAACTGCGCAAGACGCGCCCGCCGCGCTCTGATCAAGGCTTCACCGTCTTCTTCACGGGCTTCTCCGGCTCCGGTAAGTCGACCATCGCCAACGCGCTGATGGTGAAACTGATGGAGATGGGCGGGCGTCCGGTCACGCTGCTCGATGGCGATATCGTGCGCAAGAACCTGTCGTCTGAACTGGGCTTCAGCAAAGAGCACCGCGACCTGAACATCCGCCGGATCGGCTATGTGGCGTCCGAGATCACCAAGAATGGCGGTATCGCCATCTGCGCGCCGATTGCGCCTTATGCCACGACCCGCCGGGCCGTGCGTGAGGACGTCGAAGCGTTTGGGGCCTTCGTGGAAGTCCACGTGGCCACCTCGATCGACGAGTGTGAGCGCCGCGACCGCAAGGGTCTGTATAAGCTGGCACGCGAAGGCAAAATCAAGGAATTCACCGGGATTTCCGACCCCTACGACGTTCCAGAGACCCCCGAGTTGCGGGTCGAGACCGAGAATGCCGAAGTGGATAACTGCGCCCAGCAGGTTCTGCTGAAGCTGGAAAG
Organism: uncultured Rhodobacterales bacterium; assembly: GCA_964590545.1. Taxonomy (GTDB): domain Bacteria; phylum Pseudomonadota; class Alphaproteobacteria; order Rhodobacterales; family Rhodobacteraceae; genus Aliishimia. Next base: position 632 of record CAZPXE010000593.1, read on the forward strand.
CATGGGTCTGATCAAAGCCTGAATGTGATACCACGCGGGGCCTTTCTTCAAGAAAGGCCCCGCTGCGATCTTTGTAAAGATCGCACCCAAAATCTCGGCTGTTCTTGAGGAACGGCCCTACGGCGATCCTTCTAAGGATCGCCTTTTTTATGCCTGTTCTTTGATCCAAGCGAGCAGTTTGCCCGCCATCACCCGCTGATTGACCGCCGCTTTGCCTTTGCGACCCTTTGCCAGATGCTTGAACGTCTCAAGATCAACGCGGGCGGCGTCCAGCCATCTCAGGCGCACCGAACCCGCCGCCTGATGCGCCTTGTGCGAGAGCATAATCGCGCGGGTCAGAAAATAGCTCGGGCGCACGCGGTCGGTGCCTTGCGTCAATGCAATCGCCCGGTCCATATCGGCAATCGCCGCATCAACATCCCCGCCCTGCGATGCGGTGATCCGAGCGCGGCTAGCATAGGAGCGGGGCAGATTTGCGCCTGCCTCGATCACGGCGGTGTAGTCGGCCAGCGCGGCATCAAGCTGCCCGGCCTCTTCGAGCACCATCGCGCGGTAATAAAGCGGGCTGACCGGGTCATCGGCAAGCGCCAGCCATTGTGTGCAGGCGGCGATTTTCTGCGCCGGGCTGCGGGTCGTCCCATCCGCAGTGCGGGTGACGATGCAGGCTTCGGTGGCAATGTTGATGTAGCTCTCGGCCCCCAAAACGGGCGCGGCAGAGAGGGTCAGGCCAGCGAGGGCCGCGATGCGCGTGAACTGTGTCATGCACGAGGACAATACACGCGATCAGGGCAGGATTAGGGCGCTTTCACGACCCCCAATCGGCATTTACCTTTGCACCATCCCCATCCAGACGGACAAACCCGTGCCGTCCGAACACATCGCGCTGCGCTTGGATCATGTTGGCGGTGCCCCGCGCGCGGGTCATGCTGTCGAACCACGCCAGAGCGCCAGAGAGCGCGGGAACCGGCAATCCCGAGAGCGCTGCCATTGCAACAACCCGGCGCAGACCGGGGATCGCGGTATCCAGATGGGCGCGCATTGCGGGGGCGAAGATCAGGTGGCCTTCGGGCAGATCGCTTCGGAAGCTGGCCGCGAATTCATCCAGTAGGGCGGAGCGGATGATACAGCCCGCGCGCCAGATCTCGGCGATTTGGGCGTTGTCGAGCGACCATTGGAACTGATCGGAGGCGGCATCCAGCACCCGGAACCCTTGCGCATGGGCAAGGATGCGCCCGGCGAGCATGGCGGCTTCAAGGTCAACCTCGCTTGGCGTGTCGGCAGGCGACACGGCAGCGAACAGCCCCTGCCCCGTTTCGCGCGCGGCTTTCTGCGACGACCAACCGCGCGCCCCCACGGCGGCTTCTATGGCCGAGGCGGATTGTCCCATCTTGAGCGCTTCGATCACGGTCCAGCGCCCGGTGCCCTTCTGGCCCGCCTGATCGAGGATCACGTCGACCATGGGTGCCCCCGTCTCCGGGTCCATGGTTTGCAAAGCGCGGGCCGAGATTTCGATGAGGTAGGAGTTCAGTAGGCCGTCATTCCACCGATCCATCAGCGCACCGATACGCGGGGCGTCCCAGCCTGCGCCGTCGCGCAGAAGGCCGTAAACCTCTGCAATCATTTGCATATCGGCGTATTCGATGCCGTTGTGCACGGTCTTCACGAAATGCCCCGCGCCGTCCGGGCCGACATGGGCGACGCAAGGTGTGCCTTCGAACTGCGCGGCAATCGCTTCGGCCATGGGCTGAA
>CAZPXE010000594.1:0-2372 GCA_964590545.1 uncultured Rhodobacterales bacterium
AAACAAGTGTAGGCCTTACGGAAGTCAACGGATTCAATCGGTTAGAGATCACCGGTGCAGATGCTCAAACCTTTCTTGATCGGATGATCTGTGGCCGCTTGCCGCGTAAAGAGGGGCGCGTGGGCCTCGCCTATCTGCTCAACCATCACGGAATGCTGAAATGCGAAGCGACGATTGCCAATCTGCCCTGCTCGGATCGCGGGCCCGCGCGCATCTGGTATGGGTCTGCTGCTGCGTCCGAATACCACGACCATGACTGGCTCACCGCCCATATCGCACCGGGCGAAGATGTGCAGATCCGCTCATTGACCAACGACCAAACCATCCTCGTCCTCGCTGGACCAAAGGCGCGCTCCGTGTTGCAAGCAGTCAGCCGCGCCGATTGGTCGGCGGCGGCTTTCCCATGGCTTTCGGTGCGTGAATGCTTCATTGGCTTTGCCCCTGCCACGGTCATGTCCGTCAGCTTTTCCGGTGAACTAGCCTATGAAATCCACGTGCCCAACGCCTCACTCTACGCCGCTTACACCGCGCTTCGCACGGCGGGGCAAACACATGGACTGACCCTTTTCGGAGCGCATGCCGTTGAGTCGATGCGCATGGAAAAAGGCTTCCTCCATTGGAAATCCGACATCCTGACCGAATTCGACCCGTTCGAAACCGGCCTCGCGCGCTTCGTTGATCTTGCCAAAGCGGACTTCGTCGGCAAACCCGCGCTCCTCAAACGGCAGCAAACCGGCCCCAGCAAAGCGTTTGTCACACTGGAAGTCCACAGCACCAGCGCCCCAGCACATGGCGGCGCGTCTGTTATGCAGGCGGGCAAAGTCGTCGGTACGATCACGTCCGGCGCCTACGGGCATCGTTTGGGAGCCAATATTGCCTACGCTTTTATTGATGTCGGTCTTGATCCTGCCGGGCTGACGCTGGATCTATTGGGTGAAGATATCGCGGTAACTATCTGTGATCGCTGCCTTTATGATCCTGACATGGTCCTCCCACGCAATTAGCACTCCACTGCGAAACAATCGGTTTCCCCAAAACGTCCAATCGGGGCCTGATTGCCGCCACAATGCGCATTTACCAATTTCGGGCACCGCTCGGAGTTAATCGCCAATGTTTCTGTCCATCGTCGTTCCTTGCATGAATGAGGAGGAATCGATCTTGCCGCTGGTCGAAAGGCTGGCCCAAGTGATCGAACCCTATGGCGATCGCGCGGAAATCATTCTCGTCGATGACGGATCGACAGATGAAACGTGGCGCGAAATCAAATCCCTAGAGCATAAAGTTAAACCACTTCGCGGCATTCGCATGTCTGGCAATCGCGGGCACCAGATCGCGCTGACAGCAGGTTTAGAGGCAGCCACAGGCGCACGGGTCTTTATGCTGGATGCGGATTTGCAGGACCCGCCGGAATTGCTGCAAGAGATGATGGCGATGATGGATCGCGGCTATGATGTGGTCTATGGCCGCCGTGCAGAGCGCCAGGGCGAGACCTTGTTCAAACGCGCAACGGCTCACATATTCTATCGCTTTCTCAATATGTTGTCGGACGTTCCTATTCCAAAGGATACCGGCGATTTCCGTCTTGTCAGCCGCACGGCGCTGGATGCTGTGCTGGCCATGCCGGAAAAAGCGCGCTTCATTCGCGGGATGTTCGCATGGGTCGGCTATCGCCAGATCGGCATTGAATACACCCGCGCGCCCCGTGAATTTGGCGAAACGAAATACCCGCTTCGCAAGATGATCCGCTTTGCGACCGACGCGGTCACCGCCTTCAGCACCAAACCACTGAAACTTGCGACGCGGCTGTCCTTCGTCTCGCTCGGCGTGGCGGGGCTGATGATGGTCTATGTGTTCCGCTCGCTGATCCTTTATCAAACTGCGCCCGGCTGGGCCTCGGTCGTGCTGGCCATTGCCGCGTTTTCTGGCGTGCAGCTCCTGACGCTTGGCATCCTCGGCGAATATATCGGACGACTGTATGTCGAGGCGAAGAACCGCCCGCTTTATTACGTGTCCGAAGATACTGCGTCTGATGGCCCTATGCGGCTGCAACATCGGGCTTAACCCCATGAGCGGACGGTTGCGCATAATCCGGTTCGCCGTGGTCGGCGCGAGCGTGGCAGCGCTCTATGTCCTTCTATACCTTGCCTTTTTATATGTGGGGATCGCGCAGGGCATGGCCAATGGGCTTGCCTTTCTGATCGCCGTGGCAGTGCAATATCTGGGCCAAGCAGGCTTCACGTTCGCCGCCAAACTCGGTGACGGCGCGCAGATGCTGCGCTTTGGTTTCATGATCGGGCTGGGCCTGATCACCTCGGCGCTGGTCACAGGGCTGATCGGTCCGGCGCTGGGATGGGCCGATTGGCTGGCAGCGG
>CAZPXE010000595.1:0-2352 GCA_964590545.1 uncultured Rhodobacterales bacterium
GGGTAAAGGCCGTAGGACTGGAACACCATCGCCACATCGCGGTCCTTCGGCTCCAAATCTGTGACGGATTTGCCGTCGACCAGAATGTCGCCTTCGGTGACCTCTTCAAGCCCCGCGATCATCCGCATCGTCGTGGTCTTGCCGCAGCCCGACGGGCCGAGCAGCACCAAAAACTCCTGATCATTGATGGTCAGGTCGAAATTATGCACGCCAATAAAACTACCCCAGCGCTTGCCGAGATTTTGCAGCTGTATCTCTGCCATGCGTTCCCCCTGTTGGAACTGGCCGGGCTTTGCGCCTCGTCTCATCACGGTAAGCGGGAAAAACTGACTCGCGCAAGAGTTTATTGCACGCGCGTGCAATATTTCACCTAAGCCCTTTCAATACCACAAAAAACACGCGCCCCGAAGCCGGGGGATGGCTTCGGGGCGGTCAGGCCGGGTTGGGAGGAGGAGAAAACCCGGTGTTTGGCAGATAAGATCAATTCAGTTCATCGCAAGCAGACGGTTCGACCAGTCGGCGGAAACCCGCACAACATAGCCCTCGCGCGCGAAGCTGAAGGTTTTGCCGGGAAAGCCCGGCAGGCCAAACTGCACTGCATCGCCATCGTGCAGGGTCATTTGCAGGCGCAGCGGTTCATCACTGGAGCCGTCCTGAGCAACGAAAGCGACCACGCCAAAGCCACTATCTGTTTTCTTCCAATAGGCCGAAATGGACACATCATGCACATGGGCACTCGCGCCAGCCATGGGTGCGCCCAACATCGCTTCTTCCGCCAGTACGGGGGCCGTTAGGGAAAGCGCGCCGATCAGCGTCGCAATACGTGCGGTCATCATGGGTTTTGTCCTTTCAAGGAGTCGCGTCGTGGGAGGAGGAGGGGAAGATGTGCTGCGGCGCAGAATATCTTAGGGCGACTCAATTTCTGAACCCTGTTTAGAATTTAAATTCATATAAATCAAATATTTAAGGGGATACAGTCGTATACAACGGCCAGAATGCTGCTATAGCGCTCCAAGTGATTGATTTCGCACATGCAGCATTCAACAGTATACACTGGCACTATGGTTAACAAACTGCCTACGTTGGGAAAAATGGGATTCGGCGTGGATTTTCCCGCCAAAACCTGCGAAATCCGTCACGTCAAATCGAACAGCGCGATCGCATCGTTTTCGATACTGCCCATCGCGACCAGCCCGTCCCGTTCGCGCACGCCCGTCACCATGTGGAACACATCGGTATCCCCATTATGCAGTGCAACTGGTGTCCCGTCCGGGTCAAACACCTGCACGCGGCAACATTTCTGCGGCTTGGGCTGCAAAGCGGGCGGCAGGTGCGAGACCAGCTTGCGCAGCGCCAGCGGCAGCCCGTGAACCTTGGCGAGCGTTGGGTTGGTGTAGGACGGCACCGCAACCCAGACGCGCCCATCGGAACCGATACTCAGGTTATCCGGGTGGCCGTCGGCAGTGGCGAAGAGGCTAACCGCGCCCGTGCCGAGGTCCACGCGCGTGATGTCCCGCGTACCAGTGGCGGCGACGAGCACGGCGTTTTGATCCTCAAGACAGACCACGCCATTGGCGAAGCACAACCCGTCCAACAGCACCTCTGCCGTGCCATCCGGCGCGATGCGCAGCAGCCGTCCGGTTGAGGTGTTTTGGATCAGGTCTTTGGGATAGTCTTCAAGCGGGAATGCTGAGGTGCTGTCGGAGACAAGGATTGTGCCGTCCGACAGCACATGCGCGTTGTTCGCCAGATGGATATGCACGCCTGCAATCGGCAACACCTCGACCGCACCGCTGGTTACATCCACCGCTTGCAGGCCGTGTTCCGCATTGCAAACCAGCAACCGCCCGTCGGGTAACCACTCCAGCCCCAGCGCCTTGCCGCCAACCTTCGCGATTTCGGTGACGGTTTTGCTGGCCGGAGCGATACGGAGGATAACGCCACTGTCTTTCAGGCCGGTATAGATGTGACCATCCGGGCCAAACAACACGTCTTCAGGCGCATTGCCCGGTACATTGATCCGTCGCAGGTTTTTCATGAGCGCCCCCCAGTATGTACCACTTTGGGGTGCGGGAGGCGCTCAGATCAACCTAAAAGAACGCCTGCACGCCTGTCTGCGCCCGGCCTAGGATCAGCGCATGAACATCGTGGGTGCCTTCATAGGTGTTCACCGTCTCAAGGTTCATCATGTGGCGGATCACCTGAAACTCGCCGCTGATGCCGTTGCCGCCATGCATGTCGCGGGCGTTGCGGGCGATATCCAGCGCCTTGCCGCAATTGTTGCGCTTGACGATGGAAATCATCTCGGGCGCGGCATTGGCCTGATCCATCAGGCGGCCCACTTGCAGCGAG
>CAZPXE010000596.1:0-2347 GCA_964590545.1 uncultured Rhodobacterales bacterium
ATGCTGCGCAAGCATTGCTGCGGCGCAGCGTTGCGTCAACCCTAAGGGGAACTTGTTAAGCGGTGCAAATCTCCACCGTCCGCGCCGCGCCATTGAAGCCAAAATCGGTGCGGCGCGGGGTCGGGTCGGCCAGCGCGGCGGCCAGAGCATCTGAAAGCTGCGCGCTGGTGAGGCTGTGCAGGGGCAGGGTGCGCAGTTGCGGCAAACCCTCTAGCGCTTTGATCCGCAGGGATTGTTCCCGCTCGGACCCTTCATCAAAGGCGACCATTACGGCAGGCAGCCCGGTTTGCAGCACATCCATCGCGGTGTTGTACCCGCACAGGCTGACCGAAGCCTGCGCGACTTGCAGCATGGCCCGGAAATCGCGGCGGGGCCGTTCGATAAGCACATTTGTCGGCGCGCTGGCCGCGAGGCGCGCGATATGGTCCGGCGCGTCATGGCCGCCGACCAGAAAGCGCCACTTCCGCGTGTCCTGTCGCGCAACCTCCAACGCCGCCGGGAACAAACGCTCGCCCAACGCGCCGCCACCGGCGCTCACCAAAATCTCGGCGCGTCCATCGGTTTGCGAGGCAGCATCTGGCAAGGCAGGGGCGACGAAACCGGTGTAGTGCAGCTTGGGCGCAAGCGATGGCGTGACCGGCCAACTGACCTCTAACGGGACCAGCGCTGGATCGGAATGAACCAGAACCCCATCGTAATGCGCCGCGATCATCTGCTCGGCATAGGCGGCTTTTTCGGGCTTGCTGGGCGGGGCTAGAATATCGCGGATCGAGGCGAAGATGCGTGGCGGCTTGGGCCGCGCGCGGGCGGCTTCGAGCACGGCGATAAACTCTTTGCGCAGGGAACGGCGTCCGAAGGGAAACAGCTCAGTGATCAGACAAGAGGGATCAAAATCGTCCAGTTCTGCAAGGATTTGCAGGGTGCGTGCGGCGTGATCCTCCGGCCCGGCCACCTCGCCGCGCGGGGTCAGAAGTTTGCTGAAATCTGTTCCGTTAGAGCGCAAAGGGGCCAGTTGAACGACGTGGACGTCTTCGCTGGCCAGTTGCGGCGCTGGCAGACCGCCTGAAATCACGCGCACCGGGTGTCCGGCCCCTTGAAACGCCCGCGCGAGTGTCAGGGCGCGCGACAGGTGCCCGGTGCCGTGCAAATGGGTGACGAGGATCAGGATGCGGTGTTCGCTCATGTGCCCACCTTTTTCAACCGCACGGGCTCGGGGTCAGGGCGCCAGCCTGCGTCGTCGCGGCTCAGTACATAGAGCCGGTTTCGTTTGATCGAGAATGGGCAGGGGCCGTTGAAATCCCAACCCCATGCGCGGGCAAGGATCATCCGCATCACACCGATATGACAGACCAGAACAGCAGGGTCAGTGAGCGCTTCAAGCCAATCATGCACCCGCGCGGCCACCTCGGCGGCGCTTTCACCACCCGGCGGGCGATAGTCCCATCCCCAATCCTCAATGTCCCGGAAACCACTGGCGGGATCGGCGCGCAGCACTTTGCCTATCTGCCCTTCCCAATCGCCCCAATCCATTTCGGTGAGCGCTTCGGCGGTCTGCGGCATACGCAGGCCAATCAGTTCCGCCGTCTGGACCGCGCGTTGCAGGGGGCTGGACCACAGTTCTGCCGCGTCCCAAGGGGGCGGAAGGCGCAGACCCGTCAGCGTATCGATCGCTTCGGCATCCAGCGGGATATCGCTGCTCCCTTGTATCTGTCCGGCGCGGTTCCAGCTTGTATGGCCATGTCGAAGCAGCGCGATCTGCATCATGTCACCCCGTCCAGAACCTGTTTCAACGTGGCAGCGGCGGCGGTCAGCAGATGTTTCTTTTCAATTCGGGCGCGCAGGCTGTCCGATGTCGGCAGGTTCATCAGCAGCGCATCCAGCCGCGCTGCGAGTGCTTTTGGGCCGTCTTCTACCGCAGGGGGCGCGGCATCCGGGGGCAGGACTTCCCGCAAACCAGCGCGGTCTTGGGCAAGCACCGGAATCCCCGCCGCTTGCGCCTCCAGATAGGTCATCCCGATTGCCTCATTCACTCCGGGCCAGAACAGCAGCCGTGCGGTGCCATAGGCGCGCGCCATCCCTGCCGCATCAAGCTGTCCAAGGAAGCGGACATTGTCGCCATAAGGGGCCATCAGCGCCTCGACCTCCGCGCGGCAGGGGCCATCCCCGGCAATCTCCAGCCGCCAATCCGCTGTTACGTGCTTCAGGGTGCGGGCGATCAGGCGATAGCTTTCGAACTTGTCTCCCGGGCGCATCATCGCGGCGGTCAAAATCGCGCCGCCCCGCGTGCTCGGCGGCGGCAAATCGCGCCGCAGCAGGAACGGATGCAGATGCACATGCGCTTGGCCTT
>CAZPXE010000597.1:0-2345 GCA_964590545.1 uncultured Rhodobacterales bacterium
CGGAAATCCGCGCAGGTGGGTTCAGAAGGCCAATCACCGCATTCCCGGCCATCGACTTGCCCGCCCCGGATTCCCCCACGACGCCAAGGATTTCACCGGGCGCGATGTCGTAGGACACACCATCGACGGGGCGCAGGATGCCGTGACGGGTGGGGATTTCGACGGTCAGGTCGCGGATGGAGAGCGTCGGGTGAGTTTGCAAATCCTTCATTCTTGCCCTATATATGGATCAAGGAAGCAGAGGGTTTCTTCATGACAGGTCCAAAACCTATTGTTATTGGGGCGTAAGGCCCACAGCCTCGAAGTAGCGGTCCATCCGTTCCAGACCTGTATCCAGGTCGGGGGCGTCTCGCTTTAACTCATTCAAAAACATGTCCGTTTCCGGGCCCATAGTCTCGGCGATCAGATCATCGCTTGGAAAGCCGTCAAAGAAAGCGGCGGCGCGGTTTTTGGTCATTTCGGCGCTGACATCCTTGTCCTCATCATGCTCGGAGACCAAGTAAGCATCCAGAATCGTACGTGCGCGCAGGCCGGACAGAATCGTTTCCCGCACCACGTCGATATATTGCACCACGGCTCGCTTTTTGCGTGCATCTCCCAGCGTTTCGAAGCTGCCATCGGCCATCCGGGCGAGGAAGCGGTTCAAGTAGCGGTCGTTTTGGTAATAGCGCACAAGGCCACGCACGAGTTCCTCAGGGAACTCAAAGATTTTGTCCTTGTGGCTGTCGAAAATGATATTTTCCTCCATCGCCACGCCCATGGGCATTTTCTGGGTCTTTTCGGTATCAATAGCCTCCCCGGCGGAGCGAAGTTGGGCGAGCAGGCTGTCTTCGCTGAAATCGGCCTGCCGGGACAGGCTTTCGCGGATTTCGGAGCGCAGGGCCGTCGCCACGCTTTTCAGATAAGTGGCGTCTTCGCGCGCACGCAGCTGTTCCTCTTCGTCTAGCTTGTCTTGCCGGGCGCGCTCTTGGTCGCGCTGCTGGCGGATGAAGATGATCACACCAACGACGGCTGAGAGGAAAGTACCGAGCGTCGCCAGTCCGGCGGAGAGGAGCATGGCCCGAACGCGGGCCTCTTCGCCGCCGGACCACACCTCGACGAACAGGGGGCGCAGAATAAGGATGCCCGACGCGGCGACCGACACGGCCAGCACGACCATGCCCGGTTGCGGCCATGTGCGAGGCGGACGGTCTGTCATCTCAACCTCGGGTTCAAAGCATCCCGCAGCCAGTCGCCGAGCAGGTTGACCGACAGGGCCAGTGCCAGCAGCGTGACGGCGGGGAAGAACAGGATCCACCATTCGCCGGAGAACAGGAACCCTTGGCCGATGCGGATCAGGGTGCCGAGCGAGGGCTGTGTGGGTGGTGCGCCGACGCCGAGGAAGGACAAAGTGGCTTCGGCGATGATGGCGAGGGCTAGTGAGATTGTTGCAATGACCAGCACCGGGGAGAGCACGTTGGGCAGGATATGGCGCAGCATGATCGCGCCCGGCCCGCGTCCGATCAGGCGGGCGGCTTGGACGTATTCCTTGTTCTTCTCAACCAAGGTTGCGCCGCGCACCACGCGGGCGAATTGCACCCAATCGGACAGGCCAATGGCAATAATCAGCACCCAGATCGCCATTTGATCGCGGTATTCCACCGGGGTCACGCCCTTGGCGATGCCAAAGATCAGCATCGCCACAAGGATCGCCGGGAAGGTCAGTTGCACATCGGCGACGCGCATAATGATCGTCTCGGTCCAGCCGCCCACATAGCCCGCGAGCAGCCCCAGCGAGATCCCCAGCACCATCGCAAACAGCACCGCCGCCGCGCCCACGAACAGCGAAATCCGCATGCCGTACAGGATGGTTGAGAACACATCGCGCCCTTGGTCATCGGTGCCCAGCCAGAACGTCTCGCCGGTGAATGCGTTCGGTGTCATTGGCGCCGAAAACCCGTTCATCAGGTTCAGCGAGGCCGGATCGAACGGGTTATAGGGTGCGATCAGCGGGGCGAAAATGGCGCTGAGCACGAGGATCATCACCACAACGAACGACACGACCGCGACGGGGGAGTGTTTGAATTGATAGACGAAATCGCTTTGCAGCCAGAGTGCAAGGCGCGAGGGGTCTTTGACGGGAATGGGCCGGTCACTCATCCTAATGCGCCGCCGTTCTATCTACGCGCAGGCGCGGGTCGATTGCGAAGTAAAGCAGGTCCACGATCAGGTTGATCGCGACGAACATGACGGAGATCAGCATCAGGTAGGCGGCCATCACCGGGATATCGACGAACTGGATCGCGTTGATGAACAGCAAGCCAACACCGGGCCATTGGAACACCGTTTCCGTGATGATCGCAAAG
>CAZPXE010000598.1:0-2343 GCA_964590545.1 uncultured Rhodobacterales bacterium
CCATGCCCGCAATCAGCGAGATGTCGGAGGCAGGCAGCATCAGCTTCACCGTGTGACTGTCCACCACAACGATTGCGCCATCGAGCGCTTTGTTCGTGTCGGCGCTGATCAGCGTGGCAAAGCGGCCCGCCATCGAGTTGCCTTCGACGTCCTTGTCGCACCAGCCAGTGATGTTACGCGCCACGTCTTCGGCGGTGAAGTCGTCGCCATTGTTCCACTTCACGCCTTGGCGGACGTTCAGGGTGTATTCAGTCGCGTCTTCGTTGATTTCCCAGCTTTCCAGCAGCGAGGGCTGGAACGTACCGTCGTTTTCGTAGGTCACGAGATATTCCAGCCAGCCGCGCGAGAAGTTGGCGATTTGCGACCAGTCAAATGTACGGGGGTCTTTCAACGCGCGCACTTCGGTCTGGATGCGCACGGTGCCGCCCGTCTTGTGGCCATCCGCATGCGCAGCGCTCGGAGCGACGGCGCCCATCATCGCATAGGCCGTGGCGGCTGTGGCGCCGAAGCTGCTGGCGGTTGCCAGAAACTCACGGCGGGAAATCGCGTCGTTCTTCAGCGTCTTTGCCGATTCAACAATCGCGTTCGGCATCGGTTTCCCGGTGCGGGTTACAAAATCCATGTTCTTCCTCTCTGTTGGCGCCCGATCAGATTGTGATGTCGGGCCACTCCGTATGCAGGTTATCCTGCGTTATATTGCGATCCCTTGAAAGGGGACGTGCAAATTTCATTACATCGCGCGCATCGCGTCAACCCCATCTTCGGAAGTTGCGGAAACACAAATGCTCGATAACTTGCGGGGTTGCGTGTAATCCCACGGCGTTGCGCGGTGTAAAACCGACCTTTGATCCCAGATCAAGACGTCACCTTCGCGCCATGCGTGTGAATATGTGACGTCGGGTGTGGTGGCCTGATCCATCAATGTGTCGATGAATAGGGCGCTGTCATCTGGTTCCATTCCAACAACGGCGAAGGCATGGCTGGCGGTATAAATCGCCTCGCGCCCGTTGACGGGGTTCTGCCAGACCGCGCGCCAGCATTGTTCGGGCCATTTGTGGAACTTGTTCTTGGCTGCAAGATCCGGGGACAGCTTCTCGCGGCTGTGCCACGCGTTGTGGCGCAGGAAGGTGTTTCGCAGCTCCGCCTTGCGCGCCTCGGGCAGGGCGGCGAACGCGGCGCGGGTGCAGGCGAAGTCGGTGTTGCCTCCGGTTGCCGCGACCACGCGGGCGGTCAGGATGTTGGTCAGCGCCGGGATCGGCAGGAAGGTGCTGTCGCAATGCCATTGCATATTGGCGCGCAGGTCGAGGTTGCGCAGATCGTCTTCGGGCAGGGTGCTGCCATCTTCGAGGATGTTTGACACCTCTGGCACCTTGAAATCCGCCTGCATCGCAAGATCGGCGGCACTGCGGTCTTCAATCGGGCCAAAGCGCTGGGCGAGCGCCATATGTGCGGCGTCGGTCAGCGCCTGACCGGGCAGCAGCAGCAGGCAATGTTCATCGAACAGCGCGCGCAGTTCGGTGAATTGGTCATCGGTGATCGTGTTCAGATCGACCCCTGTGACCACGGCCCCGAAGGCATCTGTAAGTGGTTTTGTGTCCATGTTGTCCTCCTCTTGTCTTTTCCCGTACCGGGCTTGACCCCGTGACCTCGCGCAGCGCCGCGCGCCGGTTTCATAGAGGCCCCGGATCAAGTCCGGGGCGGGTATCGCTCAACCGCCTCCCTTGGCGAGTATCTCCTCCGGTGTCAGGTCTTTCACCTCCTCCCAGAATTTCGACTTGGCGGAGTTGAGCAGCCCTTTGGGGTCCATCCGCTTTTTCCATGCCAAATGCGTGTAGTCCGGCTTGAGCCCGCCCCCTTCGACGCGCCATGTGTGCGCGTCGTAGACCGGAAAGCCATTCGCCTCATAGGTCGCGTTGATCTCGGCCAGCCGCTCGGGGGTCGAGAACCAGATGATCGGCAGATCAAACGTCACCACTTCCCCGCCGACGCGGGCGAATTCGTGGTGCATCCACACATCATCCCCGAGCTTGGGACGCAGTGCGGCGATGGCGCTGGCATCGGGCGGGCTAGGGCAGCCGACCTGCTGATAGGTGGCTTTGCGGTCGGCCTTCAGCACTTGCAGTGTGGTGTGATTGTAGGAAAAGTCGAACACATGCGGCAGTCCTTGCACCTGCCTCTCGGCCTCCGTCAGCGTCAGGTCCACATGCCCGCCCGCCTCGGTCACAACACGCGCGAAGGCGTCCACATCCTGCGCAGGGACCAGCGAGACCATCAGATCGCGCCCCTTTCGGATATGCCCGTCGAGCTTGGGGAAATAGTCAGTGATCCGCGCGTCTACCGTCG
>CAZPXE010000599.1:0-2340 GCA_964590545.1 uncultured Rhodobacterales bacterium
TTCCCAGAACGCGCGGGGCCACATGAAGGTCTTGTAGTAAAACCCCGCCCCCAGAAACGGCGCGGCCAGATCATTGATGCCCATCAGATCGAAGGCCAGCGAGGGCCAGCGGTTTTGCGAGCGCGCTTCTAGCCCTGCAAAGAGTTCCTGCGTGGTCGCCTGCACATTCGGCTCGGCCTGCGCGCCGCGCCCGATGGTCATCAGCGCATTCGGCTCTTCGCTGCCCGCGGTGTAAACCCCGCGCGGGCGGTGATACTTGAACGAGCGTCCCATCAGCCGCACGCCATTGGCCAGCAGAGCCGAGGCCAGCGTGTCGCCCGCAAAGCCATCCATCCACGTCCCGTCAAAACAGAATTGCAGCGGCTTGCTGCGATCAATCAGCCCGCGATCCTTCAGCCTCATGACGCGGCCCCTTTCAGCTCGCTCGCCAACTCGATCGAACGGATTTCATGAGTGGTCAGGTTCCGCTCCACCACAACCCACGCACCGCACCCGCCGGAATGCTGCCAAAGCTCGCGATGCCAGCCCGCCGGGTTCTCGCGCAGATGCACATACTCATCCCACGTCTCCGCCCCCGCTTCCGGGTCCGGGCGATCCAAGGCCACCGCAGCGCCTTGGTAATAAAACTCGCGACTGTCGCGCGACCCGCAGATGGGGCAGTTGATTAGCATTGAGAGAGCGTCTCCGAGAACACGGTGCGGCCAGACTTATCGGTGAAGTCATTGGTGATGCTCATGCCCGAGTTGATCATCAGCTGCGCGGAAGCTTCGCCGCACATTTCCTTGGCGAACGCCGTCTGGAATCCGGCCGCAAAGCGTTCTGGATCAGCCTTGGCGAGATCGATGATCAGATCATCTTCGAACAAAATACCCGTCGTTATCGCCGTCCCTTTGCGACTGACACGGGTGTATTTGAACCGCAGCGGCGCGCCCTGCCATTTGCCGATTTGGCTGCGGAACCGCTGTTCAACCAGCTTTGACACTTCCAGAACGGTTGCAGTTGGTGCTGGCTGTTGTTGGACCGCAGGTGCATCGCAGGCCGCAAGCCCCCCAACCAAGACCAGTGCCGCCAGTGATTTCATCCAAGACAATGACATTCCAAACATTCCTCCGTTTCAGTAACAATAGAACCCGCGCCACAAAGCGGGCCAGCGTTGCGTCAGCATTTTTTGACCGTGGACGAAAACAAGAGGCGGTTTGCAGGGTCCACTGCGGTTAACTTGAAAACCAAACCTGCGTTGATTGCGGCGGCATGCTCGGGGCTCTTGCACAGATGATGCACTGCCAATGCATCCATTATGTTTTTTACGTCCGCCCGGTCTTTTACGCGCCTCATGTTGTCGACAATGACGGGGTCCAGAAACATCGTTGTTGCGGATACGGTGGTGCCTTGGCGCGACACTTTGGTATATTTCCAGTCTTTCTTGCGGCCATTTGTAACGCCGAGCTGAGACTCGATCTCCTTCTCGGCTGCAATAGCAATTTGCAAAACGTCCTGCGGCGAAAACACGATCGGTTGCGGTTCGGCGCAACCCGAGAGCACCAAAGCAACGCCCAGAGCAGCGAGCACCGTTTTGCCGCGATGCAGGTTTTCTGCGACAGCAGATGCCAATCGGTTCAGACGGAGTCTGCTTGGCCTCGCGGCGTGACGTCTCAGGTTTGTCGGCATCTTCGGCAACTCCTTAATGCAAATTGTGCTGAGACCCGGTGGCCTCTTCGTCGATAATCCCGCGCCCGGTGCGGAAACGGTCCAGCCGGAAGCCGGTGGCGTTGGGGTGGTATTGCTCCGTCGCCAGCAGATGCGCCATCACATGACCACCCGCCGGCACCGCCTTGAACCCGCCATAGCACCACCCGCACGAGACATAGAGCCCGTCGATCCCGGTGCGGTCGATGATGGGCGAGCCGTCGGCGCTCATATCCATGATCCCGCCCCAGCTGCGCAGCATTTTGGCTTTGCCAATCATCGGCATCAGGGTCATCGCGGCCTCAACCACATGCTCGGCCATGGGTAGGTTCCCGCGCGCAGCGTAGCTGGCATACATGTCCAGATCGCCGCCGAAGACGAGCCCGCCCTTGTCCGATTGGCTGATATAGAAGTGGCCCGCGCCGTAAGTTACCACGTGGTCGATGCAGGGCTTGAGCCCTTCGGTGACAAAGGCTTGCAGCACATGGCTCTCAATCGGCAGGCGCATCCCGGCCATTTCGGCCAACTGGCTGGAGCGTCCGGCCCCCATCATCGCCACCTTTTTGGCCTTGATCGCGCCACGTGTGGTTTGCACACCGGTCACGCGGCCATTTTCCACGTCGATACCCGTGACTTCGCATTGCTGGATCAGGT
>CAZPXE010000600.1:0-2330 GCA_964590545.1 uncultured Rhodobacterales bacterium
GGGCTTGGCAGAGCAGGGGGTGTTCCCCGAGGCGCGCGCCATGCCGCTGCCCGAGGGAATCACCTTTGAACAGGCGGCGGCCTTTCCGATTGCTTACGGGACCTCGCATCTCGCGCTGGATTACCGCGCGCAGATGCAGCCGGGCGAGCGGCTTGTGGTGCTTGGCGCGGCCGGGGGCGTGGGCCTGACGGCGGTGGAAATCGGCAAGCACATGGGGGCCGAGGTGATCGCGGTCGCACGCGGGGCCGACAAGCTGGAGGTCGCCCGCGCCGCAGGGGCCGACCACCTGATAGATGCCGAAACCGAAGACCTGCGCGCCGACCTGAAGGCGCTTGGCGGGGTTGATGTGGTCTATGACGCGGTGGGGGGCGATCTGTTCAAAGGCGCGTTCCGGGCCTGTCGGCCCGAGGCGCGGGTGCTGACCATTGGCTTTGCCAGTGGCGAGGTGCCGCAAATCCCCGCCAATCACCTATTGGTCAAGAATATCAATGTGATCGGATTTTATTGGGGCGGCTATATGCGGTTCAAGCCAGAGGTGCTGATGGGCTCGCTGGAACAGCTTGCCGCTTGGATCGCCGAGGGCAAGCTGAGCCCGCATATCAGCCACACCCTACCGCTTAGCCGGGCGGACGAGGGACTGGAATTGCTGCGGACCCGGAAGGCGACTGGGAAGGTTGTGGTGACGCCGTAAAGGTTAATGGGTCCTGAGCCTAAGCACATCGAGAGGTTCGTGAAGCGACCGGGCGGCAATTTACAAGGTTACGCGCTGTCCCGCACCAGTTGCTCCACTGCGCCGCCCGAGCGATACGCCGCCCGCAGCATCTCCCGCAACGCGGACTGATCCGGGCTGTCGACCTGCTGCATGTAAAGCACGATTCGCGTCTCGCCCGGGTCGGGCAGGGCACCTTTGTGCTCGATCGGTGCGGTTTGCGGCGGCAGATTTCCGGAGATCAGCGCATTCACCGCCATATCGGCACTGACGACGGCTTCGACCGCGTTATCATGCTCAGATTCGACCACCATCTGCCAATCCATCTCCGCATCCGTCAGCCGCCGCAGCACGCCTGAGCGAAAGATACAATTGTTGCAAAACGCCACCGGCAGCGGGTCTTCCCGCCATGCCGTACCGCCCACAGCCCCCACCCAGATCAGCGGCAAACGAACCAGCGCCTCACCGCCCGGGCCGGGCTGATCTTCGGTCGTCAGGATCGCATCCAGCGCACCTTTGCCGAACATATCCAGCAGCGTGCGCGTCGGGTGCGAGGCCAGTTTGATCTTCATGCGCGGAAAATCGTTTGAGAATTTGCGCAGCACTGGCGGCAGGTAGGGGTACACAATATCGTGGGGCACGCCGAGCGTCAGCTCGCCCTCGAATTCCTTCGCGGTCATCCGCGTGACAATCTCGTCATTCATCTCCAGCATCCGCCGCGCATAGGCGAGCAGTTGCTCCCCCGCCGCTGTCAGCGCGATGCCCCGGCCAGAGCGGTCAAGCAGGTCGATATCCAGCGAGTCCTCAAGCCGTTTGAGCTGCATAGACACAGCGCTTTGCGTCAGGTGCAGCATCCCGGCAGCACGCGTGACACCGCCCGTGTCGGCCACGGCGACGAAGGAACGAAGGGTGGTCAGATCCAGAGTGCGCATTCATCACGATCCTTGATGGCATGTTTAACAATCATTCGTTTGAAGAATGAAACACGTTCGGGCATATCAATCAAGGAAATTGATGCAAACGCACCAATTCATCACGAAACACTTCAGACATGCCTGCCATGTCGCCCAAAATCCCCGCAACCTTTGGTGGCGGGGCGCAGGGAAATTCGCTCTGCTGTTTTGGACGATACTGGCACGCCGCCAATTTAAGGAGACACACCATGGCCCTGTTTGACGTCGCCCTCACCGCTCCGAAATCCCGCTCGGAGAGCCTGTTTGCCTTCGCTGCGAAGGCGGCTGCAATCCACCGCCAACGCGCCGCTTTGAAGCGGCTGGATGACACCGCGCTGGCTGACCTGGGCCTGACTCGCGCCGAAGCCGACGCGGAAGCAGCGCGCCCGTTCTGGGACGTGCCGGCGACCTGGACGCGGTAAAGGATTAATTTGGCAAGACCTATCCCGGCTCAAGGCCGGGGTGGGTGCTTATTTTGCTAAGCCGTTGGCCGAATGAGGAAATGCGCGGAACGGTAGACGTGCCAAAGCCAGACCGCGGGTTGGCGTTTATAACATCCATTCCGACTTGATTTATGTCAGCAAATTTGGCGAGCAGAACGAAGGGTGCGCCCAGCTTAGACAAAAAGCCAGCCCGTCCGGGCGGTCTGGCTTTGGCACGGCGGCTTC
>CAZPXE010000601.1:0-2329 GCA_964590545.1 uncultured Rhodobacterales bacterium
CAAACGCTTCGGCATAGGCTGCATCCATACCCGACATGTTGTTAATATGGCTGACTGCCGAGCAGATCGCGAAGTTCGTGAGCGGTAGGTTTTGCGCAACCTTGTCGGCCAGTTCCATCGCCTTGTCGAAGCTGCCGCCCTCGCCCACGATGTATTGTGCAAGGCCCAGATCGACCGCCTCTTGCCCCTGATAGACACGGCCCGTCAGAACCATGTCGATCATCCGGTATTTCCCGATCATGTCCGACACACGGATCGTCGCGCCACCGCCGGTGAAGATGCCGCGCTGGCCTTCGGGCAGGGCGAAATAGGTACCGGGGTCGATCACGCGAACATGGGCGGCGCTGGCCAGTTCCAGCCCGCCGCCGACAACCGCGCCTTGCAAAGCGGCGATGATCGGCACGCCGCCATATTCCATTTTGTTGAACGCCTCGTGCCAGCGCAGACAGACATGCATGAAATCGTCAGCGCTGCGGTCGGCCTTCCAATGCTCGACCAGATCAAGCCCCGCGCAGAAATGCTCCCCGGCCCCGGCCAGAACCACGGCCTTCACGCCCGCAATCCGCGCGCCACTGAAGAAACGGATAAGTTCCTCGATTGTGTCGACATTAAGCGCATTTCGCTTGTCCGGGCGGTTAAGGGTGACCACGTAGAGGCCGTGATCGCGTTCAGAAATAGCGAGGTTTTCGTAGGTATCCGGGTTCACCACGTCATTCATGCAGGGGTCCTTTTCGTAAAGCTATTGGCCGCAACGCCCGTTGCGTGTGCAGTGCACCCTGTCAGCGCTGGACGCGGTTGAACAGTATGCCGTTACGACGCAGCGCGCGATTTTCGTCTCGCTTACGGCGCGTGACGTAAGGCTTGGTGTTGTAGGTTGTTCCGATTTGGCTCTAGATTCTCCGATTAGATGCTGACGGGTTCCCGACAAAGAAAGACGCGCCATGGATAACAAACTGCTGCTGATCATTCTCGACGGGGTGCCGCTGCGAAATTTCCGGCGGCTGTTCGGCAATCTCGAAGGCTGGGTCGAGGCTGGCGAGGCGCGGGTGTGGACGCACCGGGCGGTGCTGCCGTCAATCTCGGCGTCTTGTTATGCGTCCATACATACCGGGGTCAGCCCGCAGGAACATGGCTGCACCGGGAATGGCAATGTGTTTCGGTTGAGCCATGATGATGTTTTCGCCCAAACGCGCAAAGGCGGCGGTGTGACCGGGGCGGTGACGCACAGTTTCTGGTCCGAGTTCTTTAACCGCGCGCCATTCGAATATGTCCGCGACATCGAGTATGACGAGCCAGGCAGCGCGAGCATCAACCATGGCCGGTTTCACACCATGACGGGCTATGGCCGTGACAATCAAATGACGCCCTCGGATGTGGACCTGTTCGCGACGCTCACCTCGCTTTGCCATCGGTTCGATCTGAATTACGGGATTTTACACACCTGCACTTTGGATTCGATGGGCCACCGCGTCTTTCACGACTGCCAAGAGATGGATCACGCCTGTTTCGTGATGGATGAGATGCTCGCGCCCTTCATCCCGCAATGGCGCGCGATGGGCTATGAGGTGATCGTGACTGCCGATCACGGGCAAGACGCGCGCGGCCATCACGGCGGGCGCGGCGCGTTGCAGCAGGAAACCGCGCTGTATTACTTCGGCCCCGGCGTGGGTCCGGCGGAGGATGTGGTGATCGATCAATTGCAACTCGCGCCGACGATCTTAAGCCGCCTCGGCGCGCCGATTGCACAGACGATGAAGGCGACGCCGTTTTTGACGTAACCCGCAGGTGCGGCACAGCTGTGTCAAAGCCAGACCGCGGGGTGGCGGGTCATATATCTATTCCGACTCGGTTTATCTCAGAAACTTTGGCGAGCAGAACGAAGGGCGCGCTGGGACCAGCCCAAAAAGCCAGCCCGGGGGGCGGTCTGGCTTTGGCGCGGCGGCCTTCGGCCTTGTTTCCGCGCTAGTGCGCAGAACGACAGACTATTCCCAGTTCCACTTCCCACGCGCCATCATCGACAGCCCGTCGCAGATGCGCGTGAAGCTGTCAGCGGCTTTGGCGCTCATGTACCGTGCGCGCAGATAGCCATGGACCAGCCCGGCCTCATTCACCCAATGCGCCTTGCCCCCTGCCCCGGCAATCGCGGCGCAATACGCGTCGCTGTCGGAGGCAAGCGGGTCGCAGGCGGCGGTGATGCAAAGCGTCGGCGGCAGGCCCGAGAAGTTGGTATCCTGCAATGGCGCATAGCTTGGATCGCCCTTGGGTGGCTCCCCGCCGGGGCGGATTGTCATGTAGAATTCCATGTCCTTGACGGTGAGTTGCGGAGCCT
>CAZPXE010000602.1:0-2313 GCA_964590545.1 uncultured Rhodobacterales bacterium
GCTCACTTGTGTCACATCGCGCACCAGATGGTTCTGCACCCGCACGATCATGTGACGGTCGCGCACGACGGGGGGAAGGTCCTCCACCTCGCGCCCTTCGGCCTGCCATTTCGGGAAGCCGCCATCGAGCACCGCAATATCGTTGTGACCCATCAGCTTGAACAGCCACCACACGCGCGCCGCCGAGAACAGCCCCGCCCCGTCATAGACCACCACCTGATGCCCATCGCCCACGCCCATGGCGCGCATACGGCTGATGAACTTCTCGGGCGGCGGGGCCATGTGGGGCAGATCGGAACGGGCGTCCGAAATCTCATCAATATCGAAGAACCGCGCGCCGGGGATATGGGCGTTGTCATATTCGGCCTTCGCATTGCGCGGCGTGCCGGGCAGATACATGGACGCATCCAGCACCCGTAAATCCGGGTCTTTCAGATGCTCGCCCAGCCAAGCCGTTGAGACGAGAGTTTTCGGATCGTCGCTCATACGCTTATCCCCTCCGATTATGCCGTCTGATTACGCCGGGCGCTGCGATGGCGCAAGAGAAAGGCGGCGGCAGGGTTAGGCGCGGGTTGACGATTTACCGGTGCGGCGGTGGCGGATTGCCACCATAGCGGGAAGTTCGCCCTGTCCCTTCGGTATTTCGCCGAAATCCGCTGCTCCCGCGGTGTTTCCGCTTACATTGGGGCCACCTTTGCCACGCGAAAACGCCTTGTATCAGCGGATTTCGGACAGAAACTATAGCGTTTCGAGAAAACGTGGAATCGCAAATACCTTGCCGCGCTGCGCGCGAATGCCCGGTTTACGCGCCTTCGATAGACGTCCATTCCGCATGGCCACGTCCGTTGAGCATGGAGGACATCAGCAGCCGCCCCGCCGCGCGCTGGAGCAGAGCGGTCGCGGTGTAAGGCGCTGTCGTCAGGCGGCCATCGCTGACCAGCCGGGTTTCGAACGTGCCGAGCCATGTGCCGTCCTTGCAATCTTCGATTGAGATCGCGCGGCGGTCGATCAGGTCGACATTCATGATCTGCATGGCGGTCAGGTAGTGTTGGAAGTTCCGCTCAATCGCATCGCGGTCGGACATGACCGTGGGTCCGGTGCGGGTGACGATGGAAAATGGCAGGCGCAGGCGAGACAGCCACAACTCGACATCACGCTCGACAAAGCAGCGTGAGATGTCGTTCAGAAAGGCGTCAAATTCTTCCCCCATTGGCCTCATGGTACACGACTTCAGGCAGTGTCCAAAGGCTTTCGGGCGCAGCCGCGGGCATGCCGGGTTGATTTGATAGGGGCAGATGGCGCAGTTTTGTGTGACAGGAGGGCTTGGGCATGGCAGGCGGATGGGCGAAAGACGGCGCGGTACAGGCGCAGATTGAAGCATCCATTCAGGATGAACTCGCACGCATGAAACGCTCCGGCGCCGAAGGCCGCCCGAGCCGCGAGACCTGTATTGAGTGCGAAGAACCCATCCCCGAAGCGCGGCGCGCGGCGATCCCCGGCGTGGTCCTGTGCATCGATTGCCAACAAGAGCGCGACAGCACATTCAAATCGCGCGGCGGCATCAATCGGCGCGGCTCGAAAGACAGTCAATTGAAGTAACGGCCTGGTGCGGCAATACAGGCGCTTGCACGGGCGGTTTGCCTGCATAAGTCGGTGCCATGATCCGTTTGAACGACACCGACATTCGCATTCTGGCTCCGATCGAGACGCTGGATTACTTCGACTCGCAACGCGTAGAGCTTGCGCGCGATGTTTCTCCAGTGGAGGCGTGGAACCTCATTATGGCGGATCCGCAGCCCATCCTGAAACTGGCTTTTGCTCTGCGTGATGCCATTGCCACACGGTTCGGCGTATCGCGGATTGGCGGGTTTTCCGGGGCGCGGCAAACCGGTGCGCAGGTGGGCGATCACTTCGACTTCTTTGAGGTTGAGCATAGCGACGCGCGCGCTTTGGTGCTGACGGACAGAGACACGCATCTGGATGTAATGACCAGTATCACGGCCCTAGAGCATTCGGTTTCAATCACATCCTCAGTGCAGGTGCATAACCGGTTTGGTCGCCTCTACATGATCCCGGTGGGCGTGGCGCATAAGGTCATTGTGCGCGTGATGTTGCGGCGATTGCAGCGGAAACTGGTGGCGCCCGGCGCAGCGGATTGATCTGGGGCCAAGCGTTGATCCTGCGAAGGCCACAAGCGGCACAGAGCAGGTATAATGCTGCAGGGTCAAGCATCGCGATGGAGCGGGGACACCCTTGGCGGCAGACCAGTACGGCATGACTGCGCCAAGCCTCTGATGATAAAGGCTTGGCACA
>CAZPXE010000603.1:0-2300 GCA_964590545.1 uncultured Rhodobacterales bacterium
TTTTGCCTATGAGAAGGAGATTTCGTCTTGGTGCGAGGTCTGCGCCCGCGCTCCGGGGGCAGGTCGGTCTCTCGCACACCGCAAGCGATGCGCTTGGACGTGCGCTGGCCACGTTTGAGCTTGGAAGGTCATCCCTTCATCGTCTTGATCAGGTCATCGGCGCCGCGCGCCAGCAGCCCGGTATCAGCGCCGCACGCGACGAACAGGAAGCCTTTGCCGATCAGTTCCTTGGCGAATGCGGTATCCGACACCAGCGTCCCGCAGGGCACGCCTTTGGCCATCAGTTTCTCTGCCGCCGGCAAAATCCGCGCCCAGACATCGGGGTGCAGGGGCTGGCCGAGCAGACCCATATCGGCGGCCACATCGGCGGGACCGAAGAAGACGCCATCGACGCCCTCGACGCAGCCGATTTCTTCCACATGATCAAGCGCGTGCAGGGTTTCGGCCTGCACCAGCACGGCAGTTTCTTCATGGGCGCGGGCGGCATAATCCTTGATCCGGCCATAGCGGTTGGCCCGCGTCGTGCCGCCGAAGCCGCGAATGCCATGCGGCGGGTAGCGGGTGGAGGAGACGATCTGTGCCGACATCTCGCCCGACTGCACCATCGGGAACAGCATCCCCGGCGCGCCCATATCCATCAGCCGTTTCACCAGCACCGGATCGAACCCGTCGGGGCGGACAATCGCGGTGCTGCCGGTGCGGGCGAGGACCTGAAGCTGCGCCAGAACGGTGCTCAGATCATTGGGCGAATGCTCCATGTCCACCACAATCCAGTCGAACCCGGCATCGGCAATCGCCTCGGTCGAGACATTCCCGGCCAGCGCGGCCCAGAGGCCAATTTGCGGCGTGCCGCTGCGCAGGGCGGCGAGGAAGGCATTGGGGGGCAGGTTCATATCACAGCCTTTTCTATGATGGGGGTGTTGGTGATGAGGCGATCATAGCCAAACGGCGTCATGTCGAGCGTTCGGAACGCGCCATAAGTCAGCCATTCTGCGGCAGCGCGCCCCATGGCGGGGGATTGTTGCAGCCCGTGGCCGGAAAAGCCGTTGAGGAAGACGAAATTGTCGACCTCCGGGTGCGGGCCGATCACGGCGTTCTGATCGAAAGTGTTAAAGGCGTAATGCCCGGCCCATTCGGAGATCACCTTGATCGCTTCGAATTGCGGGATGCGGGTGGCGATCATCGGCCAAGCGTGCTCTTGCCAGAACCCGTGATCCATCGCGAAATCATCGAAGGGCACGGCAGGGTCGTAATCGGTATGCCCGCCCGCCAGATAGGTGCCGCCGCCATTGTCGCGAAAGTGGATGCCCGAGGGGTCGATGGTCAGGGGCAGGGCGCGGTCCAGCGGCTGTTCGGCCTTGAAAATCCACGTGAATCGCTTGCGCGGCTCAACGGGGACGTCCAGCCCGGCCATGGTCGCCGTGACATTGGCGCGCGGGCCGGAAGCGTTGAGGAGTTGGCCGCAGCTAAGCACGGTGCCATCCGCCAGTGTGACCCCGGTGATCTTGTCTGCGCTGCGCTGGATCGAGGTGACTTCGCCTGCCAGATACTCCACCCCGCCCGCGCGGGCCTTGCGGCGGAACCAGTCGAACATGGTAGCCCCGTCGAAATACCCCTCATTCGCGGTGTTGATGGTGCCCAGCAGGATGTCATCGGTGTTGTAGAACGGGTAGCGGGCTTTGATCTCATCGCCGGTCAGGATTTCGGTGGCCGCGCCCATCGCCGCTTGGGCGGCTTGGTTGGCGCGCAGGGTGTCGGCGAACCCATGCGTGTCGGCGAGGTAGAGATAGCCATAGGATTGGATCGGAATCTCCGGCACATCGTTGTCGCCGCCCATGAAGGCGCGCATGTTGTTGATGAACTGCGCCCCGAATTGCGAGATTTGCACGTTGAGCGGTTCGGAGAATTGCTGCCGGATGCAGGAATTGGTGTGGGCGGTGGAGCAGAACTCAAAACTCGGGTCGCGTTCGATCACCAGCACAGAGCCGTTGAAATCGGGGTTGGCGGTCAGGAAAAAGGCGGTGGATGAGCCCATGACCGCGCCGCCGATAATGATCACGTCGTAGCTGTCGCGGCTGGGCGTGTCGGTGAAACCGGGTGCGGTCATCTTGGTCCTCCTGTCCTCGGGCGATACCCTTGGCAGAGCAGGCGGCGAGTGCAAGTGGGATTTGAGCGTTGGAAAGGCGTTTGATCGGCTTACCCCAGCCACGGCTCACGCAGCAAGCATGGCCCGCATCGACCTTTGGGTCGGCAGGCTCATCGCTGTTATGTGCGTATATATAGTAACGTCAGGGTGCGGG
>CAZPXE010000604.1:0-2300 GCA_964590545.1 uncultured Rhodobacterales bacterium
GGCCAGCCCCTCCAGGCCTCCCCCATCCCTCTCGGCAGCCTTTTTGCGAAAGGCTCCTGCCGGGCAGCGCCCGCCGCTGCGCGTCAGTCTTGGATATTTGAGGCTGAAAGAAGGAAAAAGAAGAAGTGGCACGGGTGCCGCTCCTCCCCTTCGAAGGTTTCCCCTCTTCGTGCACGGCCATCGGCGTCCCCGCCTGTACCGTGACGCAACCCTCACAGCTTTCGGTTAATTTTTCCTTTCTTTGTGCTCTAAATATCCCGGGGGTCTGGGGGCTGGCCCCCAGTCCGTCTCTTGCCAATCCGCGCTGTGGCTTGCAGGTTCTCCCCATGACAGAGATACGCGCCGAAATCCGGCTCCCAACCCAAGAGCTGCGGGATGACATTCCGTTCTTCACCAAGGTGCTGGGGATGCGAATGGATATGATTTACCCCGCCGATGATCCGTCGGTGGCGGTGTTCTCAGGCCATGGGCTGCGGCTGCGCATCGAAAAAGGCGCGCCGGAGGGGGCTGGCACGATCCGTATTATGACCGATGACCCGGACGGGTTTGCAGACGGGCAGCGGGAATTGACCGCGCCAAACGGCACACGGGTCGAGATCGCGCCGCTGAACGAACCACTCGAGCTACCGCAGACGATCCATTCCTTCGTTGTCCGCCGTCTGCGCGATCAAGCGCCGTGGGTCATTGGCCGCGCCGGGATGCAGTACCGCGACCTGATCCCGGACCGGCTTGGCGGGTCGATCATCGCCAGCCATATCCGCATTCCCGATGGCGGGCCGGTGCCGGATATGGTGCATTACCACACGGTCGGCTTTCAGCTTATCTTCTGCTACCGCGGCTGGGTCGATCTTGTGTACGAGGATCAGGGCGAGCCGTTCCGCCTGCACGCCGGAAACTGTGTGATCCAGCCGCCGGAAATCCGCCACCGCGTCCTCTATGCCTCTGACAATATTGAGGTGATTGAGATCGGTGTCCCGGCGGAGCATGTCACCACCATCGACCACGACATGGAACTGCCTAACGGCCCCGCCAACCCCGAGCGCCGCTTTCAAGGCCAGCGTTTCGTGCATCACAAGGCGGAGGAGGCCACATGGCAGCCCTTCCGCGTTCCGGGCTTTACCGCGCGCGATACGACCATTGCCGAAAACACACAAAACGTCGCCGGGGTGCAGGTGATCCAGCGGGGCAGCGGTGACAGCCCGTGGCATTGGCACGGGGCCGATATCCATTTCACCTTCGTCATGGAAGGCACCCTGACGCTGGAGGCCGAGGGGCGCGATCCGCATGAACTTGAGCCCGGCGATGCCTTTGTGATTCCGCCCGACCTGAAGGTGCGTTATAAAGATGCCTCGGACGATCTCGAACTGCTCGAAGTGTCGTTGCCGGGCCTGTTCAAAACGCATCTGGAGGGGTGACATGTCGTTGAAAACCGCTGCCATCGCCGTGCGCGCCAAGGCTTATGCGCCCTATTCGAACTTTCAGGTCGGCGCGGCGATCCGCACGCCATCGGGCAATGTTTATTCCGGCTGCAATGTGGAAAACGCGGCCTATCCTGAAGGAACTTGCGCCGAGGCGGGCGCGATTGCGGCCATGGTCGCGGCGGGCGAGACGGAGATTGCCGAGGTCTATGTCGTCGCAGGCGCGCCCAAACCCGTCCCGCCCTGTGGCGGCTGCCGCCAAAAGCTGGCAGAGTTCGGGGGTGGCGCGGTGCCGGTCACGATGGCGACGATGGACGGGACCGAGCAGGTGATGACGCTGGCCGAGCTGTTGCCCGGCGCGTTTGGCAAGGAATTTATGGACTAAGGGTTTTGGACGGTACGATGGACGCGCGGTCAATCATTTCAAAGCTGCGGAACAAGCAAAGCCCAAGCCGCGAGGAGTTGGCATGGTTCGCCCAAGGCCTCGCCGATGGCACGGTGAGCGACGCGCAAGCCGGGGCTTTTGCGATGGGCGTGTGCCTTGCGGGGCTCAGCGATCTGGGCCGTGTGGCGCTGACCATGTCGATGCGCGACAGTGGCGATGTGATGTCGTGGGACGGCTTGGACAAGCCAGTGCTCGACAAGCATTCTACCGGCGGCGTGGGCGATTGCGTCTCGCTGGTTCTGGCCCCGGCGCTGGCGGCCTGCGGGGCGGCGGTACCGATGATTTCGGGCCGCGGGCTGGGCCATACGGGCGGCACGCTGGACAAGCTTGAGGCGATTCCGGGTTTCAACATCAACCTTAGCGGCGCGCGGCTGCGCGAGGTGCTGGACCAGGCGGGCGCGGCGATTGTCAGCGCCTCGGCCAATATCGCCCCCGCC